>JAPLRW010000059.1 GCA_026398935.1 Methylococcales bacterium | reverse complement strand
TTATGTTTACGATGAAGACGCAAGCCTTTGGGATAAAATTACCGCCATTGCGACTAAATTATATGGTGCAGCCGGTATTACGGCCAGTCCAAAAGTAAAAACACAGTTGGCGGCATGGCAAGCTGACTATGGAAAATTCCCTATTTGCATTGCTAAAACACAAATGTCTTTTTCAACCAATCCAAGCGCTAAGGGCGCTCCGTCCGGGCATATTGTTCAAATCAATGATGTACGTCTGGCGAATGGTGCAGGCTTTATTGTGGCGATTGCGGGCGACATGATGACCATGCCGGGTCTACCAAAAGTACCTGCCGCAGAAAAAATTGATATTGATGATGATGGCAGAATTACAGGATTGTTTTAATGTTCCATAGCGTATTTTTTTCAATTCGTTAGCTGTTTCCAGTTACGCTTAATATAGTCATTTCTATTTGAAACATTCGTATTGAGTTACATCGGTACGAATGCCCCCTCCTTTTCTGCCCTCTTTTTTTTGCAAATAAGCATTGTTACGTCAATTTCTTCATTCTTTGTGGTTTTATAGCTAAAGATTTTTTGGCGCGGAATCTTACTTGGGTTAGTTTGTTAAGCGCCTATTGGTAGTGGATTTATACACGGCTATTCCCGTGCTATGGATGTGGATTAATACGATAAAGTTAATGAAACGACTGTGGATAAATAAATTTTGAGGGCTATGTCACGGTTTTGTTTTTGCTGCTTTCTTGACTAAATGGGCATCTGTGCATTACATTTGAAGAGTGTAAAACTAAATAAAAAACATATGTTTATATTTAGTTTGACCACGTAAATAGTATCTGTATACGCTGAAATCCAGACAATTAAGAGAATAAGACGAACCTTTTTTAATTGGGATGGGCTTCGTTACACCTATTAGATTGTGCGCAATAATTGATGCAGGCTTTATAAATTTTAAAGTCAATCGATGGCTCACTAAAAAAACCACACCTAATCTTCCTCGGGGACAGCTATGAATGAATCTATGATTTCAACAGTAATGGGCATTTTACCAAAAGGGTTGGGTGACTTATTGCCTTCAATCATTGTATCGATAGGGATATTTATCATAGGCTGGATTGTTGCGTCTATCGCGAGTTCTTTAGCGCGTAAAGCCATAGGCGCTATAAATAAGGGTTCCGGCCAAACTTTGGGGGCATCATCTGGGTTAGAAAGCATCATATCTAAAGGCGTGTTTTGGATTATTCTATTTTTTGCGGTCATTATTTCGCTCAATAATCTCAATATTGGTCAAACAACCGGACCACTTAATGCAACATTAACCCAAACCTTTGCGTATTTACCGAAATTAATATCGGGTGGTATTTTGGCGTTAGTTGCTTGGTTAGCGGCAACCGTTGCTCGGGTTGTGGCAACTAAAGCATTATCTGCGACTGCTTTAGATTCAAAATTGAGTGGTAAGTCTGTCAAAGTCGGTGGCGTGACCGGAGATGTTAGTAAAAGTATCGGTAATTTGCTGTATTCTTTTATATTACTTTTGTTTATTCCCGGTATTTTAGGGGCTTTGCAAATGGATGGTTTGTTGTTGCCTATCCAAGATATGGTACAAAAAATGTTGGGCGCCTTGCCGAATATTTTTGGTGCAGGCATTATCGGTGCGGTAGGCTGGTTTATTGCCAAGTTGTTACGTAATATTTCCACAACACTATTAAATACGGCGGGTGTTGATAGTTGGGGAGAAAAATTAGGTTTTCAGTCTGAAACCTCTTTAGCGGGTATGGCTGGATTTGTAGTGTTTTTAATGGTGTTTATTCCGACGTTGATAGCTGCTTTAAATACATTGGGTATTGAGGCTATTTCAAGACCAGCAACAGATATGTTGCAAAAAATCATGACTACAATTCCTAATTTATTTGCTGCTGCAGCCTTACTGGGTATTACGTATTATGTTGGAAGATTTGCCACAACCAGTATTAGTACATTGTTGCAGGGTTTAGGTTTTGATGCTTTGCCAGCAAAATTAGGCTGCAATATGAGCGTTGAATGTGCGCCTCTTTCAAGCATGGCGGCAAAAGGCATGTTGTTTTTTATGATGTTGTTCGCTACGGTTGAGGCAGCGAATATGTTAGGTTTTCATCAGATTCGTGATGTCGTAACGATGTTCATTGAATTTGGTGGTCAAGTGTTATTAGTGCGGTCATTTTTGCGGTAGGGTTCTGGTTGGCGAATTTAGCAAAATCGGCAATGTTAGCGGGTGGTGGTGAAGGTAGCGCTGCTTCGGCTAATTTAGTTAGATTTGCGATTATTGGCTTGGTAACCGCGATGGGTTTGCGTGCAATGGGCTTAGCTGATGACATTGTTAATTTGGCTTTTGGTTTGACATTAGGCGCAATCTCGGTAGCGGTGGCGATTTCATTTGGCTTGGGTGGTCGTGAGGCTGCAGGTAAGCAAATGGAGTATTGGCTGAGTAACTTACGTAAATAAAATTTAGCGTAAGTTTTTTAGTGAACGGGTAGCATGATTTTATGCCTATCCGTTCATTCCCCACTTTAGGCAATAAGGAAAAGACCCATGTCGCTTCATGAAAAACCAGAAGATCGATACGACACACTGATTGGCGTGATCTTAGCGTTTGCT
Organism: Methylococcales bacterium; assembly: GCA_026398935.1. Lineage (GTDB taxonomy): Bacteria > Pseudomonadota > Gammaproteobacteria > Methylococcales > Methylomonadaceae > SXIZ01. The sequence continues at coordinate 4,726 of JAPLRW010000059.1, read as the reverse complement.
ATGGCTGTTGGTGTTTATGTATATTCGATAAAGCCTAAGATTTCAAAAGTACCTTCGTTCCCTGTTGTGGTTCAATCAGGGGATTTTTCGGCAGTGTCTGCCGAGCGGGTATCGGCGTCTGCTGAGCATATTATGCGGCATGCTCCTGCGGCAGAAGGCGTAACTCCTGCGTTAGCGCCTATTTCAGTACCGCTGGCAGCCGTTGCTATTGTTGCACCACTTGTTGATGTACCTTCTTCAGTAGCGGCAACAATGATGGTCGCGCCTTTAGCTCCGCCAGTGGCGCTTGTGCCCGTTGCAGAAGTAGCTGCGAAGCCAATTGCAACGCCTATACCTGTTGAAGTGCCCCCCGTCTTAACCGTAGAGGCAGCACCGCCTATAATTGTTGCAGAGCCTGCACCTGTTGAGGTGATACCTGTTATTTCGCCAGTAGCTGAAGTGGTGTCTGTTACTGAAGTGCCAGTGATACCAGAAGTTGCTCCAGTGGTTGCAGCCATTCCAGACGTTACTCCTGTGGTAGAGGCAAGCGTAGTGCCAGTGGTTGCAGAAACTGCGCCAGCCGCTGTTGAACCCGCTTTAGCGCCGAATGTGGTGATACGGGAAACGTTTCAGTTTCCAATGGGGAGTGCTAGAATTCCTGAGTCTGCTAAACCACGTTTGTTGGAAGGTGTTGCATTACTTAAAAATGATACTCGTAAGCTTAAAATTGTGGGGCATACGGATAATATTGGCTATACAGGTGCAAATCGCCGTTTGTCTTTACGTCGGGCTCACGCCGTGAAAGTATTTTTAGTGAGTGCGGGGCTTAATCCTGGGCTGTTGAGTGTACAGGGTGTTGGAGAAAGTCAGCCAATAGCCGATAATTTAACGGAAGAGGGGCGTTATCAGAATCGCCGTATTGATATTGTCGAATAGCGACTGTTGGAATTTTAATAGACGTGTAAATACGGTTATTATTTGCTGATAGGATCTAAATATTAGCGGTCATATTGTCTCGATTTAGATTGCAATCGTTATTAGGTATTGAAAAATGAAAAATTGTTAATGACCGACACGGTATAATCTCGTAAAATTAGCGTAGTTTCTGTTTATGACGGGAAGAGTTCTTAGCGGCTCTTCCCGTTTTGTCTATTTGAGGGGATGTATTTGAATAAGCCTGCATTTTTGGTGTTGGAAGATGGGACAGTCTTTAAGGGTTTGTCCATTGGTGCGGATGGTTGTGCGGTTGGCGAGGTAGTGTTTAATACTTCAATGACGGGATACCAGGAGATTTTGAGTGATCCTTCTTATGCTCGCCAAATTATTACCTTAACGTACCCACATGTGGGAAATGTTGGGACGACTACGGAAGATGATGAGTCAGAGCAGGTGTTTGCCAGCGCCTTAGTGATTCGGGATTTGCCCTTACTGGCGAGTAATTGGCGGTCTGAAAAAAACTTGGCGGATTATCTGTTAGAACATAACGTCGTTGCGATTGCAGATATTGATACGCGGCAATTAACGCGTTTGTTGCGTGATAAAGGTGCGCAACGCGGCTGTGTTATCGCGGGTGACAATTGTGATCTTGCCGTGGCTGCTGCTGCCATTGCCGCTTTTCCTGGCTTGAAGGGTATGGACTTGGCAAAGGAAGTGACTACCAGTCAAACGTATGAATGGACGGAAAACATATGGGATTTGCAGGTAGGCTTCTCTCAAGGTGAAGCACTGACCAAGCATGTGGTTGCCTATGATTTCGGGATAAAGCGTAATATTCTACGGCTATTGGTTAATCGTGGCTGTCGGGTGACGGTCGTACCTGCGACAACCCCTGCACATGAAGTATTGGCAATGCAGCCGGATGGAATATTTTTGTCGAATGGCCCAGGAGACCCAGAACCCTGTACTTATGCCATTGAAGCCATTGCGACTATTTTAAAACAAAATATTCCGGTGTTTGGTATCTGTTTAGGCCATCAATTACTGGCCTTGGCCAGTGGTGCCAAGACGGAAAAAATGAAGTTTGGGCATCATGGCGCTAACCATCCTGTGCAAGAGAAAGCCACCGGTAAGGTGATGATTAGCAGTCAAAATCATGGCTTTGCTGTTGATGAGAGTAGCTTGCCCAGCCATCTTCGTGCAACGCATCACTCTTTATTTGATGGCAGTTTGCAGGGTGTTGCTAGAACAGATTGCTTGGCCTTTAGTTTTCAGGGGCATCCTGAAGCCAGTCCCGGGCCGCAAGATGTGGAGTCCTTATTTGATGACTTTATTGACATGATGAATAGCGTTGATAAAGCAGTGCCATAATCTCTATTCATTTAAAAACCTGTAGGGTGGGCAGGCCGTTTTTGCCCACCACACTCATAGCCACAATGTTCCGTGTGGGCAGAAAAAAGCCGTCTAAAGCGCCTGTTTTTGGTGCCCACCCTACGAAATTATAAAACTATAAACACTAACGTATGCCAAAAAGAACCGATATAAAATCAATTTTATTACTGGGCGCAGGGCCTATTGTTATCGGGCAAGCGTGTGAGTTTGATTATTCCGGCACCCAAGCCTGTAAAGCACTGCGCGAAGAAGGGTATCGTGTGATATTGGTTAACTCCAATCCTGCGACGATTATGACTGATCCTGAAATGGCCGATGCTACCTACATTGAACCCATTGATTGGCAAACCGTTGAAAAAATTATTGCTAAAGAACGTCCTGATGCGATATTGCCCACTATGGGCGGGCAAACAGCGCTCAATTGTGCGTTAGACCTTGATCGGCATGGCGTTTTAGCCAAATACGGCGTTGAGATGATTGGCGCGACCAAAGAAGCCATTAATAAAGCCGAAGATCGCGGACTTTTTAACGAAGCGATGCGCAAAATTGGGTATGAAGTCCCCAAATCAACGGCGGTGCATACTCTTGAAGAAGCCTTGGTCGCGCAAAAGGAAGTAGGTTATCCGACGGTTATTCGCCCCTCATTTACCATGGGCGGAAGCGGTGGCGGTATTGCGTACAATAAAGAAGAGTTTATTGAGATTTGTGAGCGCGGCTTGTATTTGTCGCCGACCAATGAGTTATTGATTGAAGAATCGGTACTGGGTTGGAAAGAATATGAAATGGAAGTGGTGCGTGATTCAAAAGATAACTGCATCATCGTTTGTTCTATCGAAAATTTTGATCCTATGGGCGTGCATACCGGTGATTCCATTACCGTTGCCCCAGCGCAAACATTAACGGACAAAGAATATCAAATCTTGCGTAATTTATCGCTGGCGGTATTGCGGGAAATTGGTGTGGATACCGGCGGCTCTAACGTACAGGTGGCTATTAATCCCGTAGATGGTCGTTTGGTGGTCATTGAAATGAACCCGCGGGTTTCGCGGTCTTCTGCTTTAGCGTCAAAAGCCACTGGCTTTCCGATTGCGAAAGTGGCGGCAAAATTGGCGATTGGTTACACGCTGGATGAGTTAAAAAATGAGATTACAGGTGGTGCAACACCGGCTTCATTTGAGCCAAGTATCGATTATGTTGTTACTAAAGTGCCGCGTTTCACTTTTGAGAAATTTCCGCAAGCCGATGATCGTTTAACCACGCAAATGAAATCTGTTGGCGAAGTGATGGCGATTGGGCGTACTTTTCAGGAGTCTTTGCAAAAAGCTTTACGGGGTCTTGAAATCGGTGTGTGTGGTTTAGACGAAGTCGTTGATTTAACGGCCGCTGACGCGCACGATAAAATGCAACGCGAAATGCGTCATCCTGGTCCACAGCGTTTATGGTATGTTGCGGATGCCTTTAGAAGTGGTATGACGCTGGAAGCGATACATGAGGCCAGCAAAATTGATCCGTGGTTCTTGGCGCAAGTGGAAGATTTGGTGCGTACCGAGCAAGCACTCGCGTCTAAAACCTTGGCGACGCTGAATGCGGATGAATTATATCGCTTAAAACGTAAAGGTTTTGCGGATGCACGTTTGGCTAAGTTATTGGGTTCTACGGAATCGGACGTGCGTAATGTGCGGCATAAACATAATATTCGTCCAGTTTATAAGCGCATTGATTCTTGTGCGGCAGAGTTTTCCTCTGATACTGCCTATTTATATTCAACGTATGAAGCTGAATGTGAAGCGCGAGTAACGGACAAAGAAAAAATCATTATTCTGGGTGGTGGGCCAAATCGTATTGGTCAGGGGATTGAGTTTGATTATTGTTGCGTACATGCTGCTTTAGCATTGCGTGAAGATGGTTATGAAACCATCATGATTAACTGTAACCCTGAAACCGTTTCTACGGATTTTGATACGTCTGACCGGCTTTATTTTGAGTCGCTCACGCTGGAAGATGTGCTGGAAATTATCCATTTGGAAAAACCCAAGGGTGTTATCGTGCAATACGGTGGGCAAACGCCGTTGAAATTAGCGCGGGCACTTGAAGCCGCTGGCGCGCCTATTATTGGGACATCGCCGGATTCTATTGATTTAGCGGAAGATCGTGAGCGTTTCCAAAAATTATTAGAGCGCTTGGAGTTAAAGCAACCGCCCAATGCGACGGCGCGTTCGGTCGAGCAGGCGCTTAATGCCGCGCGTACACTGGGTTATCCATTGGTGGTTAGGCCGTCGTATGTGCTGGGTGGCCGTGCTATGGAAATTGTCTTTAATGAAGAAGGTCTGCAACGTTACATGAAAGAGGCAGTCAGTGTTTCTAACGATTCACCCGTACTCTTGGATCGTTTCCTAGATGATGCGGTTGAAATGGATGT
>JAPLRW010000114.1 GCA_026398935.1 Methylococcales bacterium | reverse complement strand
TAACGGCAAGCGAATCTGTCAAAAAAAGCTTAACAACATTCTCGCAAATGCTTATTGACTACATATCTCTTGGTCATTTTGGCGTTTATGAGCGTTTACTCTCAGGCAAAGAACGCCGCGATAATATTCAGGAAGTGGCCAAAGCCCTGTATCCTCAGTTGGAAGCGACAACCGAAGTGGCGGTTGCCTTTAATGATAAATACGAGTCAGCAGACAAACTCAACACATTTACGGATCTTGAGCGCGACTTATCGATTTTAGGTGAAAATCTAGCACAGAGAATCGACTTGGAAGATCAATTTTGCAACTTAATTATCAATAGTGATCGTCGCTTACTGACGCGGTAAAAAAGCCATTACGGCTTAAACTTAATGACTTTATTCAACGGGCTTAAATTAATCTCATCCAGCACAATATTGGGATTACTGCTAAGAATATAGTGCAACGTGTCAGCGACATCTTCAGCAGTAATATACTGACTGGCGTCACTACCCGGCTCAAAATTCAACGTATCAAAAAAAGGTGTGTTCACCATACCAGGATTTATGAGCGCCACTCGCACCTGGCTTTTGGCACATTCTTCACGCAAGGCTTGGGTAAATCCACGTAAAGCAAATTTACTGGCGCAATAAATCGCCCCTTTACGACTGCCTTTTAACGCTGCCTCCGAACCTATATAAATTAAATCCGCATGCCGTTTTCGTTTTAAACTGGGCAATAACGCCCGCGTTAATAAAGCATTACTGGTAAAATTTAACGTCATTAATTGCTCAATCTGGGCATAAGAAAACTCTTCTAACGAGCCAAACTGCCCGGCTCCCGCGGCAAATACCACCCCATCCAATTGCGACTGCGTTTGCAATAATTCTGTCATGCGTATGGGTAACTGTTTTAAATTACTTAAATCCAGCGTAAACGTCGAAAAATTAACATGCGTCTGTTTAAATTGACTGCAATCTCGCGAAACACCAATCACCCGAAACCCCATCGCGAGTAATTTTTTAGCCATCGCCCGCCCAATGCCTGAGCTAGCACCCGTTACTAAAAAAGTACGCATTACAAACGGCATGGAAAAAACGTCTCTGGCGGAATATAGCTTAATAATTGCTGCGTACAAAACTGCATCATTTCCTGCTCCAACTCCGCTTGATACGAAACCATGCCCGCCGTTTGCTCCAGTGGCCCAGAAAATAAGCGCGACTCAGGATACAGCTTGTGCATTTTTTTAAAGTAACCCGTGGGCAGTCTAAATACCCCCAAACTAACTGAATGCAAGCGCGTCACATCAATACGCGCAAACACCTGCGCAAAGAAATCCGCATACACGGTTTGATAATCGGTTACATACAATAACGGATCAAAACGTAAACCAATCAGCCAGCCATGCGCCTGACATTTACACAACGCCTCCAAACGCTTTGCAAGCGTCGGCGCTTTTTCTTCCACTTTCTGCGCTATGGCATCCGGCGCTAAACTAAAAGCCACCACCGTATTCGCTGTAGCGGGTCGATTAAGCAAACGGCGCACTTGGGTGCTTTTCGTGCGCAACTCCATCCAGGCATTCGGGATTTCTGCAAAAAAATCGACAAAATGTGTCGCAAAGCCCGTTAACGGCTCTAAAGCTAAACTATCACCATCATAGCCTGAAAAAAAATGCAGCATTTCGTCAGGTGCAGCGCGGCAAATAGCCAGAATTTGCTGCTGAAAATCCTCGTAATTAATAAAAACCACATAATTTGCCGATTGGTACATGCCTTGTAAAAAACAATAGCGGCAATCGTACAAACAATTCAACATATGTGAAAAGTAGTAATTACGCGTAGCGCCTATACCATAGCCAGTAGGCGCTGGAAGCACCGCCTGCTGAAACTTTTCGGCCAAAATTAATGCGGGCTGTTGCTTTTGTAAGCGAAAATTTTGCGATTTTGGATTAAACACCTCGCCATAGCGTTCACAGATAATATGCCGAGCCTGAGGGAATTGCGCACAGATTTTCAGCACACGCGGATGCTGCTGAATATTTCGTTCAATATAAAGTGTCGTGATCATAAGATTTTTTCCGCTATTTTCACAACCAATTTTTTTTCCTAAAATAATGTAATAACGAAACCGTCACGCTAATAAAAATCACCCATAAGGCAGGATACGCCCATTGCCAATGCAACTCAGGCATAAAGTCAAAATTCATACCATAAACACCTGCAACAAACGTCAGCGGGATAAAAATAGACGAATACACGGTCAGAAACTTCATGGTCTCGTTCATTTTATTACTGATACTGGATAAATAAATATCCAGCATACCCGTCGTTAAATCACGATACGATTCCATGGCTTCAATAATCCGCAAAACATGATCATAAATATCGCCAAAATAGCGTAAGGTATTCATGTCTATTAACGTAGACTCATTGCGTTGCAAGCTCATCAGCAGCTCACGCACCGGGGCAATGGAGCGGCGAACAAATACCAGCTCACGTTTAACACGCTGAATAGTAAATAAGGTTTCTCGTGTCGGCGCGGTCAACAAGTCGCTTTCAATCGACTCCATTAATTCATCTAAAGTATCTTGCAGCGTAAAATACTCATCGACAATGGTATCCATTAAGACATACATTAAATAATCAGAACCCAAGCGCCTGACCTTAGATTTCTCATTCGCAAAGCTACTCATAATATCCGAAAATAGCACATCGGGCTTTTCTTTAAAGGTAAAAAGCACATTCTTAAGCAGCAACAGACTGATTTGCTCATAATGAACACTAAAAAGCTGCGTTTTAGCGACCGACAAACCCTTTAATACCACGTATAAATAATCATCACGATCATCCATTTTAGGCCGCTGATGGGTGTTGAGGATGTCTTCCAAAATAAGACTATCAATAGCAAAATGCTGACCTATCGCCTCCATTAAGCGAATGTCATGCAATCCTTCAATATTAACCCAGGTAATGGTATCCGTATTGATAAACGGCAAAATATCATCAATAGAGGTCACACTCAGATAAGTAACGTCGGCTTCGTTATAATTAATCAGAGAAATACGCTGCTGATAATCGTGTAGATCACCAACATGCACCAGTGAGCCAGCGGGTAATCTGGATTTTTTTGCGGCGCTTTTATGGGCTTTAGGCATAGAGAGAGGGTAAAAGAGCAAGGTAAACAAACGTAGCGGCTTACGCGCCACCTCGGATATGGATGGGTAATTTTATTTCATGTCCGTTGCAAAGTACAAAAAAGAACCTGATTACGTCAAATTAACCGCCAAAAATTAACACCCAACAGTACAACACTATAGGCAGTCCGCTCGTCTCGCGTTACAATTCAAAACAACCCTCATCAATATAAATCCCACCCATGCAGCGACTCTTTAAAACCATCGGCATTATCGGTAAACCCAGCGACCCTGACATCACCGATACACTGGTTATTTTGTATCATTTCTTAAAGCACAATCACTATGCAATGGTTATAGAAACCAATACTGCACTCTTACTGGCGGGATTAGACGTTGACACCTGTACGATTGATGAGATGGGGCAACATGCGGATTTGGTTATTGCGGCGGGTGGTGACGGTACATTTTTAAGCGCCGCGCGGGCGATAGCGTGTTACGACGTACCCTTAATTGGTGTTAACCTAGGACGTCTAGGCTTTTTAACCGATATATCTCCTGACGAGTTATTAGATAGCCTTAGCGCGATTCTATTAGGGCAATACAAAGAAGAAAAACGCCATTTATTACGCACTAAAATCATGCGTGACAATCAGGTTATTCATGAAGAAACGGCAGTCAATGAAGTGGTTATTCATCGCTGGATCACGCCGAGTATGATTGAAATCATCACCACCATTGATGGCGTGTATTTAAACTCACAGCGCTCGGATGGCTTAATTATTTCAACACCAACGGGCTCAACCGCGTATGCGCTGTCAGCAGGCGGACCGATCATTCATCCCTCGCTGAATGCACTGGTGTTAGTCCCCCTTAACCCCCACGCATTTTCTAATCGTCCGATTGTCATTAGCGATTCAGCAGAAATTGAGATTACGTTTTATCAAACCAAACAAATTAATGCCTTGGTCACCTGCGACCACATTGAAATACCCGACGTGTTAATCAGTGACAATATTTTAATTAAAAAAGACCCAAAACCCATTAGAATGCTACACCCTGAAGGTCAGGACTTTTATACTACTTTGCGTAAAAAATTAAACTGGAGCAGTGGTTACCACTAACAGCTATGTTACTTAAACTGACTATTATTGACTTGGCGGTAGTTAAATCGCTCAATCTGGATGTGCAGCACGGTATGTCGGTACTAACCGGAGAAACTGGCGCGGGTAAGTCTATTTTATTAACCGCGCTGGGCTTGGCACTGGGTAATCGTGCCGATGTGGGATTTATTCGTCCCGGCAGTAAACGCGCCGAAATCAATCTGGAGTTTGACTTATCCGATGCGCCCTTAGCGCAACAATGGTTAATTGAACATGAATTAGACAGCGAACAGGACTGTCTTATTCGACGCACCGTTAGTGATGATGGGCGCTCTAAAGCCTATATCAACGGCAGATCAGTCACCCTGCAATCCTTGCAAGCATTAAGTGAAAAGCTTATTGAAATTCATGGGCAACATGCTTATTTAACCTTATTAAATCCTGATGAACAACGCCGCTTACTGGACAGCTACGCTAGAAATCAACGGCAATCACTGGATAATTTCGCCAAAACACAGCCATTAATTGCACAGGTCAATCAAGCGTATCAGCACTGGCAGCAGGCTAATCAGGAATTAGAACAGCTGGTTAACAGCAGCAAGGCGCGTGACGAACGCCAAGCCTTATTAGAATACCAGTTGGACGAATTGCAAAATCTGGATTTAAAACACTTCAATTACACGGCGCTGTCAGAAGAACACAGCAAATTGGCTAATTTGGGTGAAATACTAAGTGCCGGACAGCGACAACTGGAGGTATTGACGGATGATGAACGGCAATCCATCAACCAATCCTTAAATCAAAGCATTCAGGAATTAACACCTTTAGCGCGCTATTCGCCCGAATTAGCCGCGATCGTTAACCAATTAACCGATGCGCAAATTCAACTGGAAGAAGCGGCACAAGAGTTACGTCGGTACTTGGACGCACAAGAAGCTGACCCGCAACGGCTGGATTTCTTAGAAACACAAATGGGCGTTATTCATAACTTAAGCCGCAAACATCAGGTCAGTGCCGACGACTTGCCCAAACTGGCACAGCGGCTACAGCAAGAGCTGGCCGGTTTGACGCATAACCTCGAACGGATTGATGCATTAACCGCCAGCGTCAAAGACATTGCTAAAACCTATCAGCAACTGGCACAGCAATTATCTGCCAAACGCCAGCAAAGCGGACTGGAATTGCAAAGTCATATTTCTGCTATGATTAAAGAGCTGGGTATGCCACAAGGAGAGTTCTTAGTGAGCATTACCGGTATTGGGGATAACAAACCGCGCCTGAATGGACTGGATAAAATTGAATTTTTAGTCAGCGCCAATCCGGGACTCCCCCCAAAACCATTGGCAAAAGTCGCCTCGGGCGGAGAATTATCCCGGATCAGCTTAGCCATTCAGGTGGTCACCAGTAACGACAAGACCACGCCCACCATGATTTTTGATGAAGTAGACTCCGGCATCGGCGGTGGCATCGCTGAAATTGTCGGTCAGAAATTACGCAGTTTAAGCCATAATCGCCAAGTACTCTGCGTGACCCATTTGCCGCAGGTCGCCTCACAGGCACACCACCATTTGTATGTTAGCAAAAATAACCAGACCGATATAACCTCTTCTACCGTCAGACTATTAAACTCGGAAGAGCGCGTTGAAGAAGTCGCCAGAATGCTGGGCGGAATCAATATTACCGCCAATACACTGGCTCATGCTAAAGAAATGTTAACCACAGGGAACCAATAATTATGATCAGATTTCCAGCAGAATGGGAAAAACAATCCGCCGTTTTAATCGCGTGGCCACATAAAACCGGTGATTTCAGTGATAACTTAAGCGCAGTAGAACAAAGCTACAGCATTATTGCCGATACGATCACGCAGTACCAACGGCTGATTATTGTCTGCCGTGACGACGCGCATCAACAGCATATTCAAGGCTTAATCAGCCGTAGCGAAGATGTTGATTTTATTCAAGCGACTGTTAATGATATTTGGGTGCGCGACACGGTTTTTCTCAGTGTCGAAAAAGAAGGCGTACTGACGCATCTTAATTTTCATTTCAATGGTTGGGGCGAAAAATACCTGCACCAAAACGACAATGCCTTGAACCATAAATTATTAAACGCTAAACCGTTTAAAGGCGTTAGCCATACCGATGTTGATTTTATTTTGGAAGGCGGCAGTGTTGAAAGTGACGGTATTGATACCATTTTAACCACCCGTCAGTGCTTGCTCAATCCCAACCGTAATAAAGGCTTAAGTCAAGCGGACATTGAACAGCAATTATTAACACACCTAGGCGCAAAACGGGTGTTATGGCTGGATCAAGAAAACCTCAGCGGTGATGATACCGATGCTCATATTGATACCTTGGCGCGGTTTTGCTCCGCCACCACCATTGCTTACACCAGTTGCGACGATAAAAACGGTCGGCATTATGCCAGCTTAAAACGTATGGAAGCGCAGTTACAAGCGTTTAGAACGCAAGCAGGCGAACCCTATCAGTTAATACCCTTACCACTGCCACAACCGATTACGGATGAAGGCGGACAACCGTTACCCGCTAATTATTCCAATTTTTTAATTATCAACCATGCAGTAATGGTACCTGTATACGGTGATGCTATGGATGCCGTAGCATTGGAACGATTGGCAGCTTGCTTTCCGCAACATGAGATTATCCCAACGCCGTGCAGACCGCTAGTGCATCAGTATGGCAGTTTACATTGTATGACCATGCAGTTTCCAGCGGGGATTCAAAAGCAATAGGATTGTTAGCGTACCCACACCGCGTATTTTACTTTTGGTGAAGTACGCGGGGTGTATCAATGGCTGTAGATTTAGTACCAGATTTTATTCTACTTGCTGCGGTGAAGAGAGCTTTTCAAAATAATCCAGCAACTCATGCAGTTGCGTACTGGGATTCATTTCTCCACTTGCTATTGCTTCAGCAAGAATTTTTGGCGCTATCTTACGCGCTTCGATAAGCCGCGCCATTAACAATTGAAAAATACTGCGATCAGCGCCTTTATCGTATTTTTCCAATCCAGAATGAACACACAAATCTTTGATTACTAAATCTGCCGCAGAAGAACTGCCCGCAGGCGCATAAGGTTTGCGAGTGAATCCAACAAAGTGTAGCAACAACCAAAATTCAAAACAGGGATAAGAAACAATCATGCCGATTTTTTTCGATCCGTTCGCTAAGTTTATTGCCTCATCAAAGTTTTGGTGACTATCCCGATCTATCGCACAAAAGACCCGATCAAATTTTCCTTGGCGGCTAATTCTACTTTGTTAAATCAACATCACCCATCATGTAGAAAAAACCAATTGATTTTCAAAGGCATAATCAATTGATGCCTGTCTCCGCTGGTGTCGCTTTTCCATCTGCCGCAGTATT
>JAPLRW010000009.1 GCA_026398935.1 Methylococcales bacterium | reverse complement strand
GTGTGACTGTGTGACTGTGTGACTGTGTGACTGTAAGCCATGGTGTCCAGCGTCACCAACAGTAAAGCAAGCAATAATGTCGATTTAATAATCCGTTTCGCCATGATATTCAGTCCCCGTTGCTGGTGCTATTATTTCCAAAACAATGCGGGGCAACCAATACGACTCATAGGTTTAGCCTCACTCTGTGTAGGACTATAGCAGGCATTTAAAAAACCAGGTAACTATTCAGTGTATTTAATTATTAAATATCAGTAAATTAGACATATCTTATTGATTTTGTGTGGCGTTAAAAAAATGCATCCATGAATGGCGCGGAGAGTAGGGCACTTCAGCGTGCCCAACAGCCTAACCTTTCCATGAATGCATCAATAGCACAACCAGCAATAATCGCACGTTTATACTGCCGCAGTCGCCCCAGCAACAGCGGCTTTTGCAAGTAGCGTAATCACCTCCCAATTTTTGGCTTTAACCGCTTCCGCAGGCACTAACCAAGAACCACCAACGCACGCAACATTACTGAGTGCTAAATAGGCTTGATAATTTTGCGGAGAAATACCCCCGGTTGGGCAAAACGTCGCTTGCGGAATAGGGCCTGCAATGGCTTTTAACATCGGGATGCCGCCAGCGGCTTCGGCGGGGAAAAATTTAAAATGATCGTAGCCGTATTCCATGCCCATTATCAACTCTGACAAGGTGGAGATACCGGGTATTAAAGCAATACGGCCTTGATTGGCTGCTTGCAATAAGGTCGGCGTTAAGCCTGGACTGATGGCAAATACCGCCCCCGCATCCGCTACCGCTTGCAATTGTTCAGGTGTAATAATGGTTCCCGCCCCTACGATGGCGTCGGGCACTTCTTGGCTAATACGCTTAATGGACTCCATCGCTGCTGGCGTACGCAACGTAATTTCCAATACTCGAATACCGCCAGCACACAAGGCTTTCGCCATAGGCACGGCATCGTCGGCATCTTGTATCACCATCACTGGCATGACGGGACAGGCATTTAAAACGTCTTTCGATTGAATTTTCCAGTTTTGTTGCATTGATAATACCTTGGTAAAGGGCAGCTTTTACGCTGCCCGAAAATAGAGTGATGATGAACCCAGCGGCTGTAATTATTCAGCCCCCCCCCTCGTTGACTTGTGCCCTTTAGGGTAAAAAGAGGGGTTAGGGGAGATTTATTAGATGAAATCCCCCTCAATCCCCCTTTTTCAAAGGGGGAGGTAAATAAGTACCAACGGCTAGCTGAGAAACGCGCATTAAATAGTATCCGAAAGAGCCCCGCTCCTTCAGTCGCGTAGGGTGCATTCCATGCACCAAATAACGGACATGGTGCGTGGAACACACCCTACACAGCGGTATATTATTAAATCTTCATTCCTAAGCAAGCTCTATACTGTGTTAATCAACGATAAATAAATTAGACGCGCCAGTTTCAGCAGAAGAAGCACCCAAGCGGAAACTACCGAACATTTCACGTCCCATGCCGTAATGATGATTTTTTGATGAATTGGGCAGCGGTGTTCTGGCTTCAAATTCAGCAGCATCCATCAACACATTCACGTCGCCGGTTTGCAGGTTAAGCGCGATAATGTCGCCATTACGCACTTTAGACAGCGGGCCGCCCATTTCACATTCGGGACACAAATGGATAACCGAGGGAACTTTACCAGACGCGCCAGACATGCGCCCATCCGTTACGAGAGCCACCTTGAAGCCTTTATCTTGCAACACACCCAGCGGCGGCGTAAGTTTATGTAATTCAGGCATGCCATTGGCTCTGGGCCCTTGAAACCTAAGTACGGCAACAAAGTCTTTTTCTAACTCGCCGCGTTTAAAAGCCGCCAGCATATCTTCTTGGTCATCAAATACGACAGCAGGTGCTTGTACAATCTGATGATCCACAGACACGGCAGACAGTTTGGAAATACCACGACCCAGATTGCCATGCATCACATGCAAGCCACCACCCGTTGCAAAAGGCTTAGCAACTGTGCCGAGCACCTCTGTGTCCAACGAATTTTCCGGCATGGCTTCCCAGCGTAACTGACCATCAATGAGCTTAGGCTCTTGGGTATAGCTATGCATACCCCGCTCATCGGCAACGGTTAATAGATCCGCATGTAACATACCATTGCGTAATAGCTCTGCGATTAACACACCCATGCCACCCGCCGCGTGAAAATGGTTAACATCTGCAGGGCCATTCGGGTATATTTTCGCGATTAACGGGATAGCTTTTGATAAATTATCAAAGTCATCCCAGTTGAGTACGATACCCGATGCTCTGGCGATAGCGATTAAGTGCATGGTATGGTTAGTTGAGCCACCCGTTGCCAGTAACCCAATCACCGCATTGATAATGGCTTTTTCAGATACCATGTGTGCAATCGGACGGTAATCGTCGCCCAGTGCGGTAAATTTCAACACTTGTTTCGCGGCGGCCTTGGTTAATTCATCCCGCAACGGTGTATAAGGATTAATAAAAGAACTGCCGGGCAAATGCAGCCCCATGATTTCCATCATCATTTGGTTACTGTTGGCGGTACCGTAGAAGGTACACGTACCAGGGCTATGGTAAGACGCAGATTCCGCCTCCAATAACTCTTTACGGCCAATTTTACCCACCGCATACGCTTGACGGGCACGGGCTTTTTCTTTATTAGTGATACCACTTGGCATAGGGCCGGCCGGTACAAATACCGCAGGCAAATGCCCAAAGCTTAACGCGCCAATCAATAAACCCGGTACAATTTTATCGCACACACCCAAATACAGCGCACCATCAAACATGTTATGACTCATGCCAATGGCCGTGGTCATGGCAATTAAATCACGGCTGAATAACGACATTTCCATGCCGGGTTGACCTTGTGTAATACCATCACACATTGCGGGCACACCTCCTGCCACTTGTGCAACGCCACCCGCTTCTCTAATCGCCGCTTTAATTAAATCCGGCGCATCTTTGTACGGCTGATGCGCAGATAACATATCGTTATAAGAGGTAATAATCGCAATATTGGCTTTTTGATTGCCGGTTAAATCAATTTTCTCACCGGGACTACAGGCGGCAAAACCGTGCGCTAAATTGCCACAACCCATGCCTGAACGGATAGGGCCTTCTTTAGCAATAGCATCAATATACTTTAGGTAAGCAGAGCGGGTTGTGTGACTTCGCTCAATGACATCTTGCGTTACTTTTTCAATTACAGGGTGCATAGTTCAACCTTTGGGCAGAGGTTACTGAGTCAGTAACGGGTTAAAAATAAAACAAAAAAGCTTTAGGTAGAGATAAGCATTTATATCCCTCATTACAGTAGGAGGATAGACTAAATAATCACCAATGGAACGTGACGGGATCAGTCACTGTACAGTTTATAACATAAACTAGTCTTCCCACGTTCTACCATCATGCGCTAATAAAGCGTCAGCAGCCTCTGGCCCCCAAGATCCTGCAGGATATGGCTGCGGTTTCTCACGGGCATTTGCCCAGGCACGCTGAATGGAATCAACCCATGTCCACGCTTGTTCCGTTTCTTCACGGCTAATAAATAATGTCGAGTTACCCCGCATCGCTTCCAGCAACAATCGCTCATAACCACCAAAAACACGTTGATTATTAAATGTTTGCGAAAAACTTAAATCCAGCTTGGTCTGTTGCAATTTAATCGTGCCATCAATACCCGGCACTTTATTAAGCATTTCAATTTCAACCCCTTCTTTAGGTTGCAAGTGAATAATAAGTTTATTGGGGGGTAAATCATCGAAACTGTCTTTAAAAATATTATGCGGCAACTGCTTAAAGTACACCACGATTTCAGTGCGTTTATAACTCATGCGTTTGCCGCTACGTAAGTAAAACGGTACACCCGCCCATCGCCAATTATCAATGTCAAGACGCATAGCAACAAAGCTTTCAGTGGTACTGTCCGTATTCGC
>JAPLRW010000285.1 GCA_026398935.1 Methylococcales bacterium | reverse complement strand
TATGATTAATAATAGCGTTTAACACGCGCTAAAAGGCTGCCAGTTATTGCTTGCCGGTAGTTTATCCTGCTTAGAAATCTCGGTGGCATAGGTTTGATTGCCGAGGAATATGTCCTTTTTACAGATTTCGATGTCGATTCCTGTCTGTTATGCGTATAGGTCTTTTGGGTAAGAAGCCGAGCTTCTGTTGCCCATCATTTTGATGCGCACTGTTGCAATGTATTCATATGCGCTTTTAGTTCCAGAGCTGCTTTGGAATTGGGTGTGGTGCTTAAAACATAGTCCAACATAACCGTAGCTGCCGCATAGGCTTGGTTTTCTATATGTAATACAGCTAACTTTAGCTGAACCAGTATGTCGGACGGAAATTGGTTAATGTAGTCACAGTAAATATCGATTGCCGCTGCTGTATTACCGAGTAGTCGATTTATTTCTGCGTATAGCGGTAAATGTATGGGGGATAGTTGTGCCAGACATTGCAGTGCAAGGTGGGCGTTATGGTGATCTTCTACGCGGAGTGCGTGTTGTGCTATGCGCATAAGTGCATCTTCAAATAACGTTGATTCGCCACCGTCAATAATCTGTTGATAAGCGTGTAACGCAGCAATGGTATCGCCTTCAAGGTCAGCAATATAGGCAGTAGCCAAATGTTGGTAATCCGCTGCCGCTTCTTGATCAGGGTATTTGTCGAGTCCGGTTTTTAGGTCATTGAGTTCGATTGTTTTTCCGTGTTTAAAGAGCAGTTTTGCACGATTTTTAAAAGTTGAGAGACTGGAGTGGTTTTTTGTTTGCGTTAAGTGACGTGTGTTTGTATTTGCAATAATAGTGTCAAATTGCTGCACATAGTCTTGCAAGGTTTTTTGTAGCGCATCGGGTATTGGGTGTTTATATTTTTCATACCAGTCCTTGGCACGCCCATAGCTTTGATCTTTTTTCCATTGTATTAGCAACTTTTGAATGTCAGGCTGCTCCTGGGATTCATCCATTCGTGAGTAAATGCGTTCAATAGCGTTATCAAGTAGACTTAAAAATATTTTGGAACCGTCACGATAAGCGGTGTAGTAAATATTGCCCAATTCTTTTGCTTGATCAGCCGTTAGCGCATTGTCTTCAAAGGGGCGGGTAATTTTAATAAAATGACGAATGCCAAACTGTTTAACAACACTGCTAAATTTACGGTATTGGCGCTGTAGTTTCTGCTCTATTTTATCCAGTTGGCGCTTGTCTTTATAATTCTCGATAATGCCTTGCTGGTTGTACATACTGTCGTTTATACGGGCGGCTTCTTCTGCTAATTGGTGGATCATTTTTATTTGATAACGCGCCTGTTTTAGCTCGGTTAGCATTAAAATGTGATCATTCGTTGTTTGCTGTGGTGTTTTATTGAGTCGGTCATTAATGCGTGCGTAAATACTAGGTGTGCTATCTGTTAGTTCGATGTCACATAAGGGAATGTGGCTTATATGCGCTATTTTTGCCGCATGGGCGGACGCATTGATCAGTTGGCAGCCATTTTTGGATAATACCTGCGCTTGTATGGCGAGCGTGTTCGTTGCGGTCAAAAAATCGCAACTGGTTGGGGCCATTGCGCCGCTGTTGGTTTCGATTTGTAATGAGGTCAAGTTAAAGCGAGGGCCTGATAGCGCTTCATTACTGCCCTGCGCGTGTGTATAGCCGCTACGGGTAAAGCAGAGATCAACCCCTGCTAGGATGATGCGACTAAAACCGAATGCGTGCGCCGTAGCAATCGCCGTATTGGTTACGGTGGGGCCTGCGCCCGTAATATTTTGTTGATTTAAGGGGGATTTCCAAGGCAGTCTTTCACCAAGGTAGAGGGCGGTACCCGGCCATTGATTAACTAAGGTTGATACGGTGTGGTAAGCATGAACAAAGATGGGCTTATTGCTAAAGGTAAGCATTTCTTTGCTAATGTCAAAGCTTAGATCCGTTGGGTCAACTGAAAAAATAAAGTCAGGTTCGATATTAATCTGTTGCAGTTGCCTCGCGATACGAGAGACAGCGAAGAGCGTGATCCGATCTCTATTGTGTTTAACCCAGGGTAAGGCTTCATCTAAAGAAGGGCCTCCCGCGAGTATGATGGCGGTTTGGTTTTTAAATGCGTTACTAAGCAGGCTTGCGGGTAGTAAATTGTCGGCTAAATTATTTAGTTGCCGGATAATGAAGGTTTCGCTGCCCAGCGACATGCTGTAATTCCAGTGGTATTGACTGAGTTTTTCGGTCACTAACCAGCTGAGTTCGGGGTATTCTGCAAATGTTGCTTCTTGCGCGCAGACGCTGTTAAGTGATTGTACGGCAGTAATGTAAAAATAGTCCGCCATTTTGAAGGTAATAGCGTGTTCTTCCCAGTTTTTTAATGCAGTGCAACCGATTTCTGGTGGTAGATCACTTAATAAATTATGCGTTAGTAATTGTTCCAATATATCGTCAGGCTCAATAAAAATAAAGCGCGAGCCGCTGGGTATGCCTTTTTGGCGAATATAGAGCGGTAACAGACCTGAATCTGTGCCAATAATAATGGTCAGGTTATTTGTTTTAAAGAGCGCGTCACTAAAATGAGCATCGTACCAAGCCTGCGAGCTAACTTTGTCAAAATTGCCCCGGTTAAGGTTATAAAAATAACGTTCACCAAAGGCATTAATTTTTAATGGGCCAAGATTGGTCTCGTTAGCTAGGGTATTATCGCGGCTCATGGGGTGCTAGTTATTATCCAAGTAATTTTAAAACGCCCTGTTGCGACTGGTTGGCCTGCGCTAACATTGCGGTTCCCGCTTGTTGTAAAATTTGATTTCGGCTTAATGCGGCAGTTTCTGTTGCAAAATCAGCATCCATGATACGTGATTTCGCGGCGGAATTGTTCTCAATTGAGGATTGTAAATTTGAAATGGTTGCCATAAAACGGTTTTGGACGGCGCCTAGTTTGGAGCGTGAGCTGTCAATTCGTGTGACGGCAATATCGATGGCGTTAATTGCGGACAATACTTTGGTGGCGGAGGCTCCCGATCCTATGGATAGGCCGTTCGCAAATAATTGGCTTAAACCTGAAGCAAGATTCAGGTTGGGAACAGTGATACTAATTTGGTTGTGACTGGCAGTACTGAAGCCGACTTGAAAATTTTTCCCTGACAAGCTTCCGGCTAAAATTGTTTTTCCGTTAAATGACGTGTTATCAATGGTGCGCTTAAGTTCCAGGCCCAATTGGCTAAATTCATCTTGCAGCTTTTGTCTGTCGCCAGAGCCAACCACGCCAGTATTGGCAGACTGAACCGCTAAGTCCCGCATTCTTTGTAGTGTGTCGGTTAGTCCGCCCATTGCGGACTCTGCCGTTTGCGCCATTGAAATGCCATCATTGGCATTGCGCACGGCGACTGTCATGCCTCTGACTTGTGAAGTCATGCGATCTGCAATCGCTAATCCGGCGGCGTCATCCTTGGCACTGTTAACGCGTAAACCTGATGACAAGCGTTCCATTGATGTCGATAATCCACTTGCTGACTTAGACAGCATACGTTGGCTATTTAATGCTGATATGTTGGTGTTGATAATCATGGTGTCGCGCTCCAAAAGTTAAAAATCATTTTTAAAAATTAAAGCATTAGATGTGCCATATATTTTTTTATGAATTAAAACAAGTTATTGCGACGTGTTGGTGTGGTGGGTTAATAAAGAATAAGTTACGATATAACGAGTTTTGGCTGCGAATAGATGAAAAAATTTCGCTGCATTAAACAGGTTAATGATAGGTATTATTGGGGTGTATGAGGTAACGTTGGGTATGTTGGTATTGATAATTACGCAGGGGTGTGCAGGATTAATTCGAGCACTAATTTGCTGCCAAAGTACCCCAAGAGTAACAGCGTGAAGCCGCTTAGTGTCCATTTGACAGCTGTTTTCCCCCGCCATCCGTAACGTACACGACCAAACAGTAAGCCGCTAAAAATAAACCAGGCGAGTATGGAAAGGATGGTTTTATGTGCCAGGTGCTGGGCAAATAAGTCTTCAATAAAAATAAAGCCGCTGACAAGTGACAGTGATAGAAAAATCATCCCCGTTCCGATCATTTGGAATAATAATGACTCCATGGTTTGTAAGGGAGGAAGGTGCAGTATGAAGTGCTTTGGCGGGTGATTTCTGAGTTGTTGTTCGTGAATGGCCAGCATGATAGCTTGCAATGCCGCAATATTCAGTAAACTAAATGCAATAATGGACGTTAGTATGTGCAGGTGCATCGATGTGGTATAGGCTTGCGTTGGCTGCGTTAAATGGGGAAAGAGGTGGTTTAGCGTCAGCATGATGGCGGCAATAGGAAAAAGTGCGATACCGAGTTTTTTAACCGGTTTATTGATGGCTGCAATAAGCAGTAACAAGCTGACTAAGCATGAAATCAATGAGGCAATGTTAAAAAAGCTGAAATTAAAACCTTGGGTGTGTAAAAAATGCATACAAAGAATGCTTGCGTGCGCAAGGGTTGCAAGCCAAGCAATGTAGATCGGAGTAGGGCGTGATTGTTCGTTTAATGACTCTTTGGCGAGTAAAAATGCGCTGGAGATATAGGCACCTACGGCTACTATTTCGATGATAAGGCTGTTCATAAACGGTTACACAAGTAGTTTGGTTGCGGCTGTGTGAGGGTATGGTGTTCGAAATGATACACGGATTCTATTCTAAAATAGCAAGTTCTTATTATAGGATATGGTAGTATATCCTGTTCAATAGTCATAGGTATTCATGTTAATGAATACTCGTCGTTACATTTAAAAAAAGATCCTGTCATGTTTGATAATTTAACCGATCGATTGAGTAGTACGCTTAAAAAAATTAAAGGTCAAGGACGTTTGACTGAAGATAATATCAAGGATACTTTGCGTGAAGTACGTTTGGCATTGCTTGAGGCTGATGTTGCTTTGCCGGTGGTCACTGATTTTATTGAACAGGTTAGGCTGGGAGCCCTTGGGCAAGCGGTTCAAACTAGTTTAACACCAGGGCAGGCCATGACCAAATTGGTTCAGGCTGAGTTGGTAAAGGTGATGGGTGCGGCGAATGAGGGTTTAAATTTAAGAGCCGTGCCGCCTGTTGTTATTTTGTTGGCAGGTTTGCAAGGTGCCGGAAAAACCACTACGGTTGCTAAACTGGGGCGCTGGTTGCAACAGACCCAAAAGAAAAAAGTCGGCGTGGTGAGTGTCGACGTTTATCGTCCTGCCGCGATTAAACAGCTGCAAACCTTGGCGGATGATTTGTCACTAACTTTTTTTGAAAGTGATATTTCTCAAAAGCCAGTCGATATAGCCAAGGCTGCCATTGATGCGGCTAAGCGAAAATTTTTAGACGTTGTTATTGTTGATACGGCCGGGCGTTTACACGTTGATGCCGACATGATGGCGGAAATTAAAGCGCTACATGCCGCCATTAATCCGATTGAAACGTTATTTGTTGTGGATAGTATGACCGGGCAGGATGCGGCAAATACCGCAAAAGCATTTAATGATGCGCTGCCGCTAACCGGTATCATATTAACCAAAACAGATGGTGATGCGCGCGGTGGCGCGGCATTGTCTATTAGGCATATTACCGGCAAGCCCATTAAATTTATGGGTGTTGGTGAGAAAACGGATGCATTAGAACCTTTCCACCCTGATCGTTTGGCGTCGCGAATTTTAGGCATGGGCGACATGCTCAGTTTGATCGATCAGATTGAGCAGAAAGTCGATAAAGAAAAAGCCGAAAAATTGGCGCGTAAGATGCAAAAAGGTAAGTCTTTCGATATGGAAGATTTTCGCGGTCAATTGCAGCAAATGCAGGATATGGGCGGTGTAGGCGCCATGATGGATAAGTTGCCGGGCGCAAATGAGTTGCCAAAAGGCTTGCGTGATAAGGTGAATGACAAAGAGTTGGCGCGCCAAATTGCAGTCATTAATTCTATGACCTTACAAGAGCGGCATTTCCCTGATTTAATTAAAGGCAATCGCAAAAAACGGATTGCGGATGGGTGTGGACAAGAATTGCAAAGTGTCAATCGCATCATACAGCAGCACAAAATGATGCAAAAAATGATGAAACGGTTTGCAAAAGGCAATCTCTCTAATATGATGCGCGGTATGAAAAGCAATATGCGCGGCATGAAAATGTAATAAATACTACGTGAGTTTGAAAGGGTATTTTGGGTTGCAATGCTGGAAAATTTTAAAATTGCTTACTAATACTTCCATTTTTTTTAAATTCGCGTAGAATGATTTGATTAAATTTTTGATTAAATGTTTTAAAGGAAATTAGATGGTCAGCATTCGTCTTTCAAGAGGTGGTTCTAAAAACCGTCCGTTTTATCATGTTGTTGTAACAGACAACAGAAATAGTCGTGATGGTTCTTATATCGAACGTTTAGGTTTTTTTAATCCTGTAGCGCGCGGTAGTGAACAAAGATTGCAATTAGATACTGCACGCGTTGAGCATTGGAAAGCAAACGGTGCGCAACCGACTGACCGTGTTGCACGGTTGATTAAAGACGCTAACAAAGTAGCAGCATAAGTCATTTGGACGATCGACTTTATTTGACTATCGGAAAAATTGCGGGTGTTTTTGGTGTTAAAGGTACGGTTAAGGTTTTTTCCTATACTGAGCCAAGAGAAAATATTCTAAATTATCCGGTCTGGATCTTAAAAAAAGGCACAGAGAGCAAACTCATTAATGTTTTAGCAGGACAGCGCCAAGGTAAATCGGTTGTTGCCCAGTTAGAGGGAATCGTTGATAGAGATCAAGCTGCTGAGTTAAATGGCTGGATGGTTGTCATTGAGCGCGCACAATTGCCACCTGTTGAAACGGGTGAATATTATTGGGCTGATCTCGAAGGTCTGTCTGTTGTGACGACGCAGGGTGTTAATTTAGGCGTAGTTGACTATTTGCTTGAAACTGGTGCAAATGATGTGCTGGTGGTTAAGGGTGACAGAGAGCGACTTATTCCTTTTTTACGTGATCAAACAATTAAATCAGTTGATTTGACTCAAGGTCAGATTATTGTTGATTGGGATCCGGATTTTTAATTACTGTGTATGCGCTTTGATGTTGTAACTTTATTTCCAGAAATGGTTTTAAAGGCGGCTTTATTTGGTGTTACAGGACGCGCTATTGAGCGGGGTTTAGTTGATTTAGCCGTGTGGAATCCGCGTGACTATACGTTGGATAAGCACCGTACTGTTGACGATCGACCGTATGGCGGCGGCCCTGGCATGTTAATGAAAGTTCAGCCATTGCAGGATGCCGTGCAGGATGCTAAGCGTCAGGCACAGTCGAGTATGACTAAAGTAATTTGTCTAAGCCCTCAGGGTAGGCCGATTACACAAAAGTTATTGTCTGAAACGTGTGATGTTGCGCAGCTCATTTTAGTGGCGGGACGTTACGAAGGCATTGATGAACGTTTTATTGAAGCTGAGTGTGATGAAGAGTGGTCGTTAGGTGATTTTGTGATCAGTGGTGGCGAGTTGGCTGCTTTGGTCGTTATTGATGCCATTACGCGATTGTTGCCCGATGTATTGGGCGATGATCAATCTGCTCAGCAAGACTCTTACAGTGATGGTTTATTAGATTGTCCGCACTATACACGACCAGAAGTGATTGGTGGTCGTTCGGTTCCCGCAGTGTTATTAAGCGGTGATCATGCAGAAATTGATCGTTGGCGACGTAAGCAGGCGCTTGGCCGAACATGGCAAAGTCGTCCTGAATTGTTGCAGGAAGCGTTATTAACGCCTGAGCAGCGAGCGTTATTAAAAGAATTTAAGTGAAGTTTTAGTGTTTTTAGGGTGTAGTGATGAGCAATATTATTCAAGAATTAGAAGCAGAACAACTTAGAAAAGATATTCCTGTCTTTAATGCAGGTGATACGGTTGTTGTGCAAGTTAAAGTAATTGAAGGCGCGCGTGAGAGATTGCAGGCTTTTGAAGGCATCGTGATTGCAAAACGTAATCGTGGATTAAATTCAGCGTTTACTGTTAGAAAAATTTCTAACGGTGAAGGTGTAGAGCGTGTTTTTCAAACACATAGTCCGATGATTGGTGATATACAAGTTAAGCGTCGCGGTGCGGTGCGTCGTGCTAAATTGTATTATTTACGTGATCTGAAAGGTAAGGCAGCGCGTATTAAAGAAAGAATCTAAGGGAATATATCATTTTGGTTTTAAAAAAGGCAGCTTTAGGCTGCCTTTTTTATGCTTGCCGTTTGATGCGAATGGCTTACAAGACTCGTTATAGAACTGATTGTTAATATGACAATAAATTTAATCGACTTTTTTCTGGATACCGTCTGGGTGGAGCAGGGCTTAAGTCCGAATACGTTGTCTGCGTACGGCAGTGATTTACATATTTTTGAAAAAGACTTAGCCAATAAAGCCTTAGTCGACGTTACTGAGAGTGATATTACGGCTTTTTTGGCAAAACGTTTTCGCGCAGGGATTAGCAACCGCTCTTCGGCACGAATTGTGTCCAGTCTGCGGCGTTTTTATGGGTATTTGTTAAGAGAAGGCTTGGTATCCGTTGATCCAACGGCGTTAATTGAATTGCCGCATGTCGGTCATTTATTGCCAATATCGTTGACGGAAGAGGATGTGGAACAGTTATTAGCCGCGCCTGAAATAACCCATCATTTGGGGCTACGTGATCGAACTATGTTGGAAATGTTATATGCGACTGGTTTGCGGGTATCTGAATTAGTGGGCTTAACCGTATCTCAGGTAAGTTTTAGACAAGGCGTGGTGAGGATTACCGGCAAAGGCAATAAGGAACGTTTAGTGCCCGTCGGAGAGGAAGCCATGAGTTGGCTGGAAAAGTATATGCTAAGTGCTCGTTTGGTGTTATTAGCGGCGCGGCAAAGTGATGATTTATTTTTGACCAGTCGCGGCAGTGGCATGACGCGGCAAGCATTTTGGCATATCATTAAACGCTATGCTAAAAAAGCCGGGATAACCAAAGAGTTGTCGCCGCACACCTTGCGGCATGCTTTTGCGACACATTTATTAAATCATGGTGCAGATTTGCGGGTTGTGCAATTGCTGTTAGGGCACGCGGATTTATCAACCACGCAAATTTATACCCATATTGCGAGTGCTAGACTAAAAGACTTGCATGCAAAATTTCATCCTCGAGGATAGGTAAACACGATGGCAAATAGTATACATCCCAGCGCTTATATTGCCGCCGATGCGGTATTGGGGGATAACACCCGTGTCGGCGCTTTTGCAGTAATAGAATCAAACGTTATTATTGGCGCTAACTGTACGATTGGCGCACAGGCGATCATTCAGCCTTTTGTTAAAATGGGTGATGGTAATGTCGTGCATCCACACGTTGTCTTGGGGGATCTGCCGCAAGATACCAGTTTTAAGGCCGAAACGGTGTCGTGGTTACAGATTGGTGATCATAATGTGTTTCGGGAAGGCTTTACCGCGCACCGTGCTTCGGTAGCAAACGCCGCAACGAGTATTGGTTCTGGTGGGTATTTTATGAATAACAGTCATGTTGCGCATGATTGCGTGATTGGTGATAAGACCATCTTTGCCAATAACGTTGCCATTGGGGGTTTTGTTGAAGTCGGCAATAATGTCTTTATGGGCGGAAATGTCGTTGCACATCAGTTTTGCAGAATTGGTGCTTATGCGATTGTGCAAGGAACGACGGGGCTTAATATGGATGTTATTCCTTTTACTTTAGTGGGCGGACGCCCTGCACGGCATTTTCGATTAAATACCATTGGCTTACGACGCGCCGGCATTACGGGTGAACGTTATAAAGTCTTGGAAACGGCATTTCGCTTGCTAAGAGCTCAAGCGTCTTTAGAGGAGCTGAAAGACACGCCGGAATTAATGCAGTTAAAGCAATGGCTGGCGGTTAAATCTAAGCGAGGTTTGCATGGATTTATGTCGACGACGGTAAAAAGTCGCCATACGGATGAGTAAGGTTTACGATGGATTTAACCTGCCCTGGTAGCGCCTTTTCGGGTGATTGATTGAGCAACAACGCCTTGTAATGGTACGTTACCGAGCTATTTAGGCCGATACTGATAGCCTCGCCAGTTTTATAAAACTGTAGGTAAACGCAACATCTGGGTCATCGTTAACGTCAATGCGCTCCACTTCCTGCCATTCCGACGGAGGAATGCGCGTAAAAAAAGTATCGCCTACAAAATCCTGATGAATGGCCGTTAAATAGATAAAATCAGCGCGTGGCAGCATGCTGGCGTAAAAAGAGGAACCACCAATCACAAACAGCTCATTGTACGCTTGGCAATGCTCAAGCGCTGCGGCACAATCATTAAATACGATACATCCCTCCTGTTGATACTGTGCATTGCGACTGATGATAACATTGAGTCGTCCCGGTAGTGGACGACCAATCGATTCGTAGGTTTTGCGACCCATTAAAATGGGACTGCCCATCGTAAGTTGTTTGAAACGCTTTAGATCCGCAGATAAATGCCATGGCAGTTGATTATTAATACCGATGGTTTGGTTGCTCGCCATGGCGACAATAAGTGATATTTTCATAGGAATAACTAAAATACTCTGCTGTGTACGCCTCGCGCACGTTGATGAGGTTTCGCATGGGTGAGCCGCGCATCCCCTGCTTCTTTATTGAAATTAAATGGCATCATACTATGAAAAAAATTCTAGTGGTATTTACAGGTGGAACAATTGGTTCCAGTGTCAGCGAACACACCATTAACACGGCAGCAGAAAATCAGTTTAGATTATTAGCTTTGTATCGGGAGCATTTTTCTTTAGCGGATGAGATTGAGTTTATGCACATTGCACCCGTTGAGTTGCTCAGTGAAAATTTAGTGCCTCGCGTCTGGGAAAGCCTTATTCGTGCCATTGATGCGATTGATGTCCGCGATCTTGCGGGTATCGTCGTAACGCATGGCACAGATACCCTCGCATTTAGTGCTTGTGCCTTGGGGTATTATTATGCGCAGAGTAACATTCCCTTAGTATTGGTTTCCAGTGATTATCCACTCACGGATGCGCGAGCTAATGGCTTAGATAATTTTCATGCGGCAATTGCCTTTATTGCACAACGCGCCGAAGCGGGGGTTTTTGTCGCGTATCGTAATCAAGGGCAAGTTACGCAAATACACATTGCGACCCGTTTAGCCGCTTGTTTACCGCTCAGTAGTGACTTTATGAGTGTGCAATCTAAAGCGTATTTACGCTTTTCAGACAATCAATTTACCGTACTGAATGCGCGGTATCCGCCTAAATCACCGTCGTCTTGGTCGTTAAAAGCACAGTTTTCAGAGCGCGTGCTATTAATAAAACCGTATCCCGGATTAAATTATACCGTGTTTAATTTGCAAGGTATCGATGCGGTATTGCATGATTGTTATCATTCTGGCACGGCCTGTGTTACAGACAATTGGGGTGAGCAATATGATCTATTACACTTTATTAAACGGTGTCGGGAAAAAAATATTGTCGTCTACTTCGCTCCGGCATTATCTTCGCCTGATCGGTATGTGACGACTGATGCCATACTGGCGCAGGGTGGTGAAATGCTCTGGAATATGTCCTTAGAGGCGGCTTATGTAAAAGTATTGCTGGCGTACGGTAATTTTGAAGATTCCGAGGTTCGGATTGCCTTCCTAAGGGAAAATATTGCTAACGAAATGTTATAACTCAACTATAGTTAGTGCCATTAGATTGATTTTTAGTCACTCATTCCCTTTTATGCCCGTGTAGGAACTCCTAAAACATGAAGTTAAATTTGAATTATAGGCATGTTTTTTTTGGTGTGGCGGCCATTTTCGCGTTATCTTTTTTATTTAATGAAATTCGTACCTCTAACCCGAAACACGCGGAGGGAATGTTTGAGAGAATAAACGAAATTAGTCTGATTAATTCGGCGTTAAATGAAGACTTATGGCGTTATCAGTTAGGTGTTCTCACCGATTATAATGGTATGAACAAAAAAATAGCCGAATTAAAACAACTGAAAACGGCGCTTGCGGAAGGCGAGTATGCGGTAACTAATTTAAACGACGCAAACACTGCTGCATTATTTAATGCGGTGGATTTAAATTTAAGTGCCAAGGAGCGGCAGGTTGAAGATTTTTTTATTTCCATATGTAAGGTTAAAACCCCCGCCTTTCAGGCGGGCAGATTTATCTCCATTTTTAGAGGCTAGTATAATAAGAATTTTTGGCGGGTTTAAGAAATGGATTATAGATATGGTAGCCATACGGTATTCCGAAT
>JAPLRW010000281.1 GCA_026398935.1 Methylococcales bacterium | reverse complement strand
GGCTAATGACTTCCCATTTTTTATTGTTCAAGTCAGTTGGGTACCGTTTAATTTTTGATCTGCGCTTCTTACTGCTCATTGGTTAAATGTTCAGTATTTTATCCCATTGCCATCCTTGACACTTTTAAAACACGCACTAAAACATTTTAGGCTTATAAAGCCTTACGTCGCTAAGTAGCCGATTCATTATCGGTACGCTGCCAATGCCCTGACTTTCCACCCATTTTTTCCAGCACCGACACTGAGTCAATCACCATGCCACGATCAACGGACTTACACATATCATAAATCGTTAATAAAACCACTTGCGTAGCACACAGACTCTCTATTTCAACACCGGTTTGCCCCATGGTTTTAACCGTGGTTTGACAACGCACCCGATTAAGTTCCACGTCGGGTGTTAAGCTAATGTCAACATGCGTAATCGGTAATGGATGGCATAGCGGCACTAAGTCGGCGGTTTTTTTCACCGCCATAATGCCTGCAATTCTGGCGATGGATAAAACGTCGCCTTTTTTATGCCCTCCCGCAATAATCAATTGCAGCGTTTCAGGGCGCATACGAATAAAGCCTTCCGTAATGGCGGTGCGCTGAGTAATGGCTTTGGTGGAAACGTCCACCATGTGTGCATCACCTGCGTGATTAAAATGCGTTAATTGCGTCATATTTTCGGTAGAATGGTGGTTAGTGTGTCAGCCTGTTTTGATAAAGAAGGCGTCATTTTACGACTTCATCCCTAAAAGGAAATTTTTATGTCTATTACATTGCATTATTTCGCCAGCTTAAAAGAAAGCCTTGGTCGCGCGTCCGACAGTGTTGATTATTTACCGAACCTGACGGTGCTTGATGTATGGGCGTTGGCGAATCAAGATCAGCCGTTACCCAACTTAATTCTGGCTGCGGTAAACATGGATTATGTGCCGTTGACAAGCCTCGTTGAAGACGGTGATACAGTCGCCTTTTTCCCACCCGTCACGGGAGGATAGCCGTTGATTGTTATCTCTGAAAACCCTTTTGATCCTTGGCAAGCATTACAAGATTACCAAACATCTGCCGCTATGCAAGGACAATACGGTGCAACCACTGTTTTTGTTGGCACTATGCGCGATTTTAATGACGGTGATACCGTAAAAAGCATGACCTTGGAACATTATCCCGGCATGACCGAAAAGCATTTGAGCAACATTATTGGTGATGCGAAACAGCGATGGGCGATTATCGACAGCTTGGTTGTCCATCGAGTAGGTGATATTTATCCAGATCAACCAATTGTATTGGTTGCCGTCTGGGCGGCGCATCGAGGAGACGCCTGTGATGCGTGTCGATTTATTATAGAAGCATTAAAATCCAACGCGCCTTTCTGGAAAAAAGAACACCTTAGTAGCGATCAAAGTCGCTGGGTCACGCACAATAGCAAAGGGTATTTAAACACAAAGGTCAGCGATTAAACCGGCTGCTGTCACGCGTAATGGTAACAGCAGCTAGCTATCTTAGTTTAACTTACGGCGTCAAACCTTCACCGATGGTTACCACTTTTAATGCGTTGGTTCCACCTTGTACGCCAGTTAAATCACCTTTGGTAATGATGAATCGATCACCCATCTCCGCCAAATGACGTTTTCTAAGCCGTGCAACAATTTTACGATTCACTTCCGCATGATCGTCATCCGCATCCAGTGTAAACAATACCGGAAAAACACCACGATAAAGCGTTACTTTACCCAAGGTGTGCGCTTGACTGCTAAACGCATAAATGGGTATACCAGAACTGATTCTGGACATCCATAATGGCGTAGAGCCTGACTCGGTCAGCGATACAATGCCTTTGACATTAGAGTGATTGGCCATATACATAGCAGACATGGCAATCGCTTCATCAACGCGTTCAAACTGTTTATCAACACGGTGCTTTGACACACGCACGCTGACTTCTTTTTCAGCTTCTAAACACACCCTAACCATCGCTTCAACCGCTTTAACCGGATGTTTCCCGGAAGCGGTTTCAGCAGATAGCATGATAGCATCGGTACCGTCAAACACGGCATTAGCCACGTCACAGACTTCCGCGCGGGTAGGAATCGGGTTATCAATCATCGATTCCATCATTTGCGTAGCGGTGATAGCAATGCGATCTAAAGTACGCGCACGTTGAATCAAGTATTTTTGTACAGCAGGTAATCTGGCATCGCCAATTTCAACGCCCAAATCACCCCGTGCGACCATCACTGCATCAGAGGCCAGAATAATTTCATCCAACACATCAACGACAATGGCTTCTGCCCGTTCAACTTTAGCAACAATACCCGCGTAACACCCTTCGGCTTGCAGCAAACGACGTGCTTCATTCAAGTCTTCAGCACAACGAGGAAAAGAAATCGCCACATAATCGCAATCGATTTTTGCAACCGTTTTAATGTCCTCTCTATCCTTATCGGTTAACGCGGCAGCCGAAAGGCCTCCACCCATAAGATTAATGCCTTTATTGTTGGATAAATGTCCACCGACAACAACGGTACAGTTAACGCGCATATTGACGACATCAACCACATCCAAAACAATACGGCCATCATCCAGCAACAAACGACTGCCCGGCTTTACTTCATGCGCCAGTG
The DNA here is from genome assembly GCA_026398935.1 of Methylococcales bacterium. Classification (GTDB taxonomy): domain Bacteria; phylum Pseudomonadota; class Gammaproteobacteria; order Methylococcales; family Methylomonadaceae; genus SXIZ01. The sequence goes on along the minus strand of JAPLRW010000281.1, from coordinate 15,353 downwards.
GTTCATAACTGATACCCACTTGCGTATTATCGCCGTTTTTAGGATCGAAATTAATATCCAGTGCAAACGCTTGACCGTCATCTAACCATACTTTGGTCTCGGTAAAGCGTTCAATCCGAATTTTAGGCCCTTGTAAATCCGCTAAAATTCCTACCAAACGATTGGTTTTGCGGCTCAGTGCGCGCACCGCTTCAGCACGATTAATATGATCCTGCGCCGAACCATGCGAGAAGTTCAAACGCACCACATCAACACCGGCTTTAAACAACGCTTCCAATACACCTGGCGCATCACTGGCAGGTCCCAGAGTAGCTAAAATTTTCGTTCTTCTTAATGGTTCTTTAGTCATAGGATTATTTTGCGTTTACTAAAGCAATAGTGGTATCAAGCATTCTGTTTGAAAAACCCCACTCGTTATCGTACCAAGATAATACTTTCACAAAATTACCGCCGGTAACTTTGGTCAGTGACGAATCATAAATCGAAGATGCAGGGTTATGATTAAAATCAACCGACACTAATGGCAAGGTATTAAAGACTAAAATACCATTCGACTTAGCGGCAGCCGCGTTTAAAATTTCATCGATCTCTTCTTTAGTGGTGTTTCTAGCGGCTTGAAACGATAAATCAACCACGGATACATTGATGGTTGGAACACGCATCGCAAAACCATCCAAACGGCCTTTTAATTCTGGCAACACTAAACCTACAGCAGCCGCTGCACCGGTTTTAGTAGGAATCATTGACTGTGTAGCAGAACGTGCGCGACGTAAGTCACTGTGATAAACGTCCGTCAATACTTGATCGTTAGTATAAGAATGGATCGTTGTCATTAAGCCTTTTTCTAAACCAATCGCATCGTGCAATGGTTTTACAAGCGGCGCTAAACAGTTAGTGGTACAAGACGCATTTGAAATAACGGTATCAGACGCTTTTAAAATGTGCTCATTTACACCAAAAACGATGGTCGCATCAACATCATCACCACCTGGTGCTGAAATAATAACTTTTTTTGCGCCCGCAGTAATGTGCGCAGAGGCTTTCGCTTTGCTGGTAAATAAACCGGTACATTCATGCACAACATCAACCCCTAACTCACCCCAAGGTAATTTGGACGGATCGCGCTCAGAAAGTACTTTAATTTTATCGCCATTAATAACCAAATAACCGTCTTCAACGGTGACCGCAAACGGAAATTTACCGTGTACTGAATCATATTGAGTTAAGTAAGCATTGGTTGCACTATCACCTAAATCATTGATAGCAACAATTTGAATCTCATGATTACGGTTAGCTTCGTATAACGCACGTACGATGTTACGGCCGATACGGCCAAAGCCATTGATTGCAACTTTTATTGCCATAGTGTTTATCTCCAAATAAGGAATGATGTGAAAGCTAAATTATAGCGGATTTTAACCCACGCAAGGCGTTGACTATAGCAAAATACTAGGGGGTTAGTCTATGTTTAGGCAACAGGTCTTGTGACACATTGCGCTATTGTTTTACAGAATAGGCGTTATAACTGCGTATGATCATCAAAAACGCCAAAAAATCATACAGCCCATGAATAACAATCGGTGTCAGTAAATTACGCGATTCACCGTAATCCAAACTAAGCCCCAAATATACACTCACCAAGGTCGCAAGCAAAGCGTAAACGGGCGTTATGGCATGCAGCAAACCAAAAATAAGACTACTGACCCACAACCCTGCCTGTAGACCCCAGATTATTTCTAACCACGGTTGCAGAACGCCTCTGAATAAAATTTCTTCTGCAATACCCGCAATGGCGGACAAAATCAGCAAATCCGTCCAATGTAAGCCCTGCAAGCGACTGACCAAGGTATCCATGAGTAATTGTCGAATAGCTTGTAAGGATTTAATCGGCGCAATCTGCAAAGCAAGAAACAGTAAAACCAAGGGCAGCGTACCCAAAACACCCGCTAAAATAGCAGGCTCCGAAAAAGACAGTGCTGCAAAAGGATTAATATCCGCAATCCAGCCTAAAACAACCGCGACTAGGATCAACGATGCCTCAAACGTACAAGCCGACTTTAAAAAACCATCCAGCGGTGCTACGGGTAAATTATCCATGGTTGTCCAAGTTTAAACGTTTACGGGGCATTTTTACGTTATTATAAGCCATTAGATAAAAAGCAAATCGCCCGCATTCAACCCAACCTTGAGTATCGACACCATGCAGTGTTTCATCTACAAAAGCCTTAAGAAAGACCAGCTATACCTCTATGTGGATAAAAAAGACGATTTCACCCGCTTACCTGAAGGCTGTATGACGACATTAGGCCGCTTAGAATTTGTCATGGAACTGGCCTTAACACCCGACCGAAGCCTCGCCCGTGAAGATGCCGAAAAAGTACGCCAGCAATTACAGACCAAAGGCTTCTTTATCCAATTACCACCGACAATCATTGCCGAGCACCAAACGGTCCAGTAATCCCCCGACATTAAGCGGTCACAGTATCTCAGCACGCCTACTGGGTGGTGCTGAAGCCACTAACTATTGGCAATAAACACCGCACGTTTGGGCGCAGGCAAGCCTTCACAGGTAAGGTTTGGATCAACAGGATCCAGAAAATCTTTTAGCGAATGAAAACGCATCCAGTCGGTACTGCGTTGTTCTTCTATGGAGGTTTGATTAATATCGACCACCCGACAATTTTTAAAGCCGCAACGTTGCATCCAAGCGATTAACGTATCGACACTGGGGATAAACCAGACATTACGCATTTTGGCATATCGCCCTTCTGGCACGAAGACTTCGCCGCGCTTGCCATCAATAATCAGCGTTTCAAGCACCAACTCACCGCCCGGCTGTAGACAATCTCTTAACTCCAGCAAATGATCAATGGGTGAACGGCGGTGATAAAACACACCCATCGAAAATACCGTATCAAACAGTTTCATCCCATAAGGAATGTCTTCAATGCCCAATGGCAACACATACACTGGCGCTGCACTGTGCAGTTTTTTAATCAGTTGAAATTGCAGCACACTTAACAATGTAGGATCAATACCGACCACTAGCTTTGCACCCGCACCGCGCATTCGCCAGCAATGATAGCCATTACCACAACCGACATCCAACACCACACGATGCTCCAGCGGAGCAATATGTTTTTCCAGACGCTGCCACTTCCAGTCCGAATGCCATTCCGTGTCAATAGCAATGCCAAACACATCAAAAGGGCCTTTACGCCACGGATGTAGACCTTGCAGCGTAGTGTAAAGTGCTTGCTGCTCTGTTGCTGTTAAATCCTGACTATCCCCAATGCGCAGTACATCACGGTTTATATCCAGTCGACTCGGTATCGCATGAGGCAACTGCTCAATAAGCTGCTGCCAAGCGGCCAATTCCCCATGTACACTAGAGGACAACGCCGCATCAAGCTGCGCTGGCAGCTGTAGCGCCCATTGCTCAGCGCCTAATGCGTTAAGCTGCTCATACAAGGGAAAATAATCACTCATTTAAGCGCTACCATAGACGCGAAATTAAAATATTGAAACCAGACTTCGGCACTGCTAAAACCAACCGCCAACAAACGTTGCTGGTGCTGCTGAAAGGTTTCTGGAATCAATACATTTTCCAACGCATTACGCTTCTGACTAATTTCCAAATCGCTATAACCTTGCGCTTTTTTAAATGCATGGTGCATATCGGTTTGTAATTCATTCTGACGTGGATCATCGAACTGTAATTTTTCCGATAAAATCATGAGTCCACCGGGCAATAAGCCCTGATAAATTTTTTGCAGAAAAGCGTGTCGATCAGCAACGGGGATGAACTGTAAGGTAAAATTCAACACCACTACCGAAGCGTTGCTAATGTCAATATCGCGAATATCGGCACACTGAATTTCAACCGGCAGTGCATTCGGCGCATCGGCCAGTTGCCGATGCAATTGTTTAATCATCGCAGGTGAATTATCCACCGCAATTAACCGACAACCCTCAGCAGTAATGTGCTGGCGCATGGAGAGCGTCGCCGCCCCTAAAGAACAGCCAAGGTCATAACAACAACTGTGTGGTTGAGCAAAGCGACCCGCTAACAAGCCGATGGCGTGAATAATAGCCGCATAGCCAGGCACCGAGCGCTGAATCATGTCGGGAAAGACATTCACCACGCTTTCATCAAACTCAAAGCGGCTTATGCCATTCAACGGCGAAGAATATAAGGAATCTTTTTGGACACTCACAAATTTTTACAGAAGGGTAACGAGGAAGGTTTATACGTTGAAATAACCACGTAACGGAAAAATCCTTAAGCGTGGATTTCCTGCAGAAAACACCAGCAAGATAGCGTAACCAACAACAGCTCAAGGCGCTATTGGTTACGCTAACCGAACTATCTATCCCTTAGTCGCTAACGCACCACTGTTACGTTTTGACAAATCATCAATAACACTGGTTAAAGAACCGGTACGCGCGATTTCAGTATTAAAAGAAGAGCGGTAATTAGTCACCAAACTCACCCCTTCAATCATAATATCATAGGCTTTCCAGACGCCGTCAACCAAGACCATGCGATAACTCACGCCAATCGGCTGAATACCCGGTTGCAAAACTTCGGTATTAACAATAACCTTAGTCGCACCCGACTCCATATTCAGCGGCAAATAACGTACTGACCAATCCTTAAACTCTACAAAGGCGCGCGAGTAAGTTCTAATCAATAGCGTTTGAAATTCCTTGGTAAAACGCACCCGGTCATCGCTACTGGCCTGTTTCCAATTTTGACCTAACACCAACGCCGACATGCGGTTAAAATCGACATACGGGTAAATATTCTGATGTACAAATTCATTCACTTGCGGGAAATCTTGAATGAAGCTTTTATCTTGCTGTATCTTCAAGCGTAATTTTTCAGAGGCTTCTTGTATGCCCAATTGCGGCGCGGCCAATGTTTCAGCAGCGGCAATCGATGCATTGCCGAAGCTTAAGAAAAACAGCAGCAGTGTTATTAAAAATAAGGGGTGTCGCATGTTAGTTTTCATAATCAATCTCTAAAATCAGTCAATCGCAGGTCAGTTATTTTCAAATATCAACAAGAACACTTCGCTGATACAATAAAAGTGTAATGCAGTTCGTTTATCGCGCGGATCACTCAATACTTGGAATCCAGCTCAGTAATAATCTCTACAACGATGAGTATGTAAAAGATGACACATAATACCATTAATTTTCCCGTGACTCGTATGCGAAGAATGCGTACGCATGATTTTTCGCGTCGACTTATGCGGGAAAATACCTTGAGCGCCAATGATCTCATTTATCCGCTGTTTATTATCGAAGGTCATAACCAACGCCAGGCGATTACATCCATGCCGGGCGTCAACCGCATTACCCTAGATATATTACTGGCAGAAGCCGCACACATTCAGCAGCTCGGCATCCCCTTAATTGCCTTATTTCCCGTGGTTGCCGCGGATAAAAAAAGCATAGATGCCCAAGAAGCATACAACCCCGAAGGACTCACGCAACGCGCAGTACGGGCGCTCAAAGCCGCCTATCCAAATCTGGGCGTAATGACTGACGTAGCATTAGACCCTTTTACCACGCACGGGCAAGACGGCTTGATCGATGCAGAAGGTTACGTGTTAAACGATGCCACTATTGCGGTACTGATTAAACAAGCCTTATCCCATGCCGAAGCAGGCGCTGACATCGTCGCACCGTCCGATATGATGGATGGTCGTATTGGCGCTATCCGTGACGCCTTGGAAAAGCAACATTTCTGCAATACCCTCATCATGGCCTATTCGGCAAAATATGCCTCCAGCTTTTACGGGCCCTTTCGTGATGCGGTTGGCTCGTCGGCTAACTTAGGCGGCGGCAATAAATACAGCTACCAAATGGATCCGGCAAACAGTGACGAGGCGATTCGCGAAGTCGCACTCGATTTACAAGAAGGCGCTGACATGGTCATGGTCAAACCCGGCATGCCCTATTTAGATATTATTCGGCGCATTAAAGACGAATTTGGCGCGCCCACCATGGCATACCAAGTCAGTGGCGAATATGCCATGCTCAAGGCCGCCGCGCAAAATGGTTGGCTCAATGAACAGCAAGTGGTTATGGAAGCATTACTGGCCTTTAAAAGAGCCGGAGCCGATGCCATCCTGACCTATTTTGCCAAAGATGTCGCACAATGGCTAAAAGAGGAAGGCTAATACCATGTCAATCACTGTCGAATTACCCGTTACTAACGACCAATACGCTGTTTTTGGTGACCCCATTAGTCACAGTAAATCACCCAGAATCCATCAATTATTTGCCCAGCAAACCGCGCAAGCGCTGCACTATCAGGCCAAACAAGTGTCCGCCGAGCAATTTAACGAAGCGGTGGAGGATTTTTTTAGCCAAGGCGGCAAAGGTTTAAATTGCACCGCACCGTTAAAAGAATTGGCCTGGCAACGCGCCGATGCACTAACCGACGCGGCGCGCTTGGCCAAAGCGGTTAATACATTGAAACGTTTAGCAGACGGACGCCTTCAAGGTGACAATACCGATGGCGCAGGATTGATAAAAGATCTAATGCTTAACCATGCACTGCCATTACACGCAGCCAGCATCCTATTACTGGGTGCAGGCGGTGCCAGTCGCGGCATTATCGGCCCACTGCTGGCACAATCGCCTAAGCGACTGGTCATTGCCAATCGCACCCTTGATAAAGCAACAGCCTTAGCGGCTGAATTTAACCAGCCGCTACTGGTTGCTAGCGGCTTTGAAGCCCTGCAGGGTCAACAGTTCGATTTAATCTTAAATGCCACCTCGGCCAGCTTAACCGGAGAGCTACCCGCATTACCCGCTGGCATCCTAGCAGCGGAAGGCAGTTGCTATGACCTTGCCTACGCCAATACTGCCACGCCTTTTGTTAGCTGGGGTCGATCACAAAACGCCGCTAAAAGCCTCGATGGACTGGGCATGCTGGTGGAACAGGCCGCCGCCGCCTTTTATCTTTGGCGCGGCATTTATCCTGATACGGCATCGGTCATCACGCTGTTAAATGCTGAGCGCAATGCCTATTAAAATCAAAGATAAAACGCAGGGCACATCGCTTATCCGCGGCACACCCTGCGCTTTGAGACGAAATGCGCCTTCCTGCCAACCAACAACCTAGCAACAGTAATTTATCGCACTAAACTGACTTATTATTGTTAACATTCGGCTATCATCCCAAGCAGCCCTTGCGTTTTTAAGAACCACCTCCATTGTTATTATTAAACTTGGCATAACGGCACATCTACTCAAGTAATCAAAACCATGAAAACGCTTTATCCTGAGCTCATTCCGTACCATACTTTTTTTCTGGAAACCACTAGTAAACACGCCGTTTATGTTGAACTGAGTGGTAACGCAGAGGGTATTCCGATCATTTTTTTACACGGTGGCCCATGCTCAGGCACCAAACCCGATCATCGGCGTTTTTTTGATCCCGCACACTACCTCATCATATTAATGGATCAGCGGGGCTGTGGTTTATCCACTCCCTTTGGCGAACTAGAACACAACACTACGCAAGATTTAATAGCCGACATGGAACGCATTCGGCAACAGTTAAACATCCGGCAATGGGTATTATTTGGCGGCTCGTGGGGCGCAACGTTGGCGTTACTGTATGCGCAACAGCACACGGAATACGTTAGCGGCATGATTATTCGCGGGGTATTTTTAGCGCGGCAAAAAGATATGGCTTGGTTTGCCAACGAGGGCGCGGGAATGATTTTCCCCGAACAATGGCAGCGCTTGCTGCATTGCGTTCCTGAGGCGGCGCGTACTGATCTTATGCAAGGGCTATATACCGCTTTATGGAGTGATGACGAACTGGCGCAGCGGCGTGTTGCCAGAGAGTGGTCGGCGTGGGGCGCACAAGTGGCGTTGGCACAAGCCTATCAAGCCAGTTCTGCAACGGAACACGTCACCGAAAAAATGCTTAATCAGGTGCGCATGGAAATACACTATGCCCGGCAGCATTATTTTATAGCCGAAAACCAAATTCTTGCGCAGTGCCCGCAATTACAAAAAATCCCTACCATCATTATTCATGGTCGACTGGATTTAGTCTGCCCCATGGAAGCGGCTATGCGTTTACACGAAGCATTGCCACACGCAGAATACATCGTTCTGCCTAACGCAGGTCATATCGCGCAAGGAGCAGACATGATTGATGCCTTAGTCACTGCTACGGATGCCATGCTAGGTTTGCTCGCAGATAAACCGACACTTTAAACGGATACGCATCGGACTTTTAATGAATACAACCGCCCACCCCCCTTTAACCAGCGTCTGGCGACAATGGCTGGTCGACAATTTGCAAAGAGGTTGTACGCAAGAATCGTTAGTCGCTGCCATGCTGAACAATCAGTTTTCTTCAGCGACAGCAACCTTCCATATTGCGCAAGTAACAGCAGAGTTGAGCAATAAAGCCCCTAAACCAGCAGCGGTAGAAAATCCAGCAGCCGCTGAAAAGTACCGTTATGAAGCCAGCCGAATTGCCAGCGGCAATACGCTTAACGTAACGGATCGCGCAGTAAGTGTGTCTATGCGCCTCGCACAGCCGGATATTGTCGCCTTTGATGATTTTATGAGCCGTGCTGAGTGTGAAAGGTTAATCGCAGACTCTATCGAGAAAGTTGAGCGCTCCGGCGTGGTTGATCCTGAAACGGGCAAAACCATCATTATTCCCGCACGCTCCAGCGAAGGCTGTTATTTTCAGCGGGGTGAAAATGCCTTTATTCAGCAACTGGATGCACGTATTTCTGCAGTAATGAACTGGCCGATAGACCATGGCGAAGGCATACAGATTTTACACTATACCAATGGGGGTGAATATCGCCCTCATTTTGATTATTTCCCCGTCGAACAAAGCGGAAGCGCAACACATCTGGCAAAAGGCGGACAACGTGTTGCCACATTTATCATGTACCTTAATGATGTCGAGGCGGGTGGAGAAACCGTTTTTCCCGATGTCGGTTTAAACATTGTTCCACGCCAAGGCTCGGCGGTGTATTTTTCCTATGTTAATTCGCTGGGGCAAATTGATCCCGCGACGCTACACGGCGGCGCCCCCGTAATTGCCGGCGAAAAGTGGATTGCCACCAAATGGATGCGCCAGGAAAAATATTAACCTTGCATCGAAACGCCATAACACCGCCTATGCGTATGGAATGGGGGCGCTATAGAAAAAAATTTTAAGGTAGAATACGCAACTTTAGTGACTGAACACCGTCAAACGCACATCAACGTCAACGAGGGAATATATTATTCATGACCACGAGTACAACACCGACAATCGCCCAGCACGCCATGCAGCAACTAAAAGCGCATATCAGTAGCCAGATCATTGGTCAGGATATTTTGGTTGAACGGATGCTGATTGCTCTGCTAGCAGATGGCCATATTTTAGTAGAAGGTGCGCCCGGTTTAGCCAAAACCCGCGCAATTAACGTCTTAAGTAAAGGCATCGAAGGCGACTTTCATCGGGTACAGTTCACCCCTGATTTACTCCCTGCCGACTTAACCGGTACGGAGATTTATCGGCCACAACAAGGCACGTTTGAGTTTCAAAAAGGCCCCTTATTTCATAATTTAATCTTGGCGGATGAGATTAACCGTGCGCCTGCCAAAGTGCAATCGGCGTTACTGGAAGCTATGGCTGAACGGCAAATTACCGTGGGAGGTTCAACTTACCCCCTGCCTGAGTTGTTTATGGTAATGGCTACCCAAAACCCAATTGAGCAGGAAGGCACTTACCCCTTACCCGAAGCGCAGTTAGATCGATTTTTATTACACATCAAAATTGATTACCCTGAAGCCGCGCATGAAAAAAGCATTCTGCATTTGGCTAGATCGGAAGCAAGGCAATCACCGTTACATAAAAAAGCACTCTTCTCGCCACTAACGCAACAAACGTTATTTATGGCGCGTAATGAAGTGTTGGATATTCACATGGCGGAAAGTCTGGAAGATTATTTATTACAGATTATTTTAGCCACGCGTAACCCAGGGGTTTATGGGTCTGATCTAGCGGCCTGGTTACAATTCGGCGCGAGTCCAAGAGCCAGTATTGCGCTGGATCGTTGCGCCAGAGCCAAAGCATGGCTCGAGCAACGTGATTTTGTAGGGCCGGAAGATATTCAGGCATTAGCGTTGGACGTATTACGCCATCGTTTGATTTTATCTTACGAAGCTGAAGCTGAAGGCATTACTACCGATCATTTTATTAAAGAGCTGATTGCCCGGATTGCGGTGCCTTAATGTTTTTTAAGCCAGCAAAAGCCATTCAAGCGCCACCTGCGCAAGATTTAGTCACGGTGACATTAAGTACCTTAATTAATCTCGCGAAAGCGGCGGCAGGCTTGAAATTACAGCACACCGCCATTAAATCCATGCAGAGCGGCGGCTATGTGTCACGCTTTAAAGGCCGGGGCATGGAGTTTGATGAAGTCCGTTTGTATCAGCCGGGCGATGATATTCGCCGCATTGACTGGAAAGTGACTGCCCGTAGTGGCGCGCCGCACACCAAAACCTTTCGGGAAGAACGTGAGCGTCCAATATTTATTGCCGTGGATAACCGCCCCACCATGCAGTTTGCTACCCGTGGCGTGTTTAAATCCGTGCAAGCGGCTAAGCTTGCGGCATTGATTGCTTGGGCGGCGGAAAAACAAGGTGACCGGATTGGTGGGCAATTATTTTCATTGCATCAATGCCAAGAGTTAAAACCACAAAATGGTAAACAGGCGGTACTGCGGTTTTTAAATCTGCTGGCGTCCAACACCTCGGCGAGTAACAGCAGCGTGGCCGCCGCGACACAGTCTGAACCCGCACTGAGCTTGGATCAAATCCTCGCGCGCTTGATTCAACATACCCGCCCCGGCAATCGCATTTACATTATCAGTGATTTTAGAGGTATGAATTCCAAGGCAGAACAACATTTAATGCGCTTAGCTAGGCATTGTGAAGTAGTGCTGATAATGGTGTACGATCCATTGGAAAGCAGCTTACCGACCAAGGGTCGTTATCGCTTTACCGATGGCGAGCGTGATAGAGTGGTTGATGGCGGTGATAAGCAACGCGTGCTCGCCTATCAACAGCGCTTTAGCGAGCATCAACACCATTTAGAGCAACTCGCCAAAAAAATAGGCTTAGCCTTTATGAGCTGTACAACCCACGCAGATCCACTCAGCAGGTTACGTTAAATGCCACCCACACAACTTCCGTTAAAAGACATACATCTGCCTGCGGCCATTGGCTGGTGGCCGCCTGCTATTGGCTGGTGGCTAGTGGCGGCGCTGCTTATAGGGCTATTGCTTGGCGTATTTTGGCTTTATAAACGCCTTACCCGCCAATCTGCCGTTAAAACCGCCAAAAGATTACTGCTTGCGCTCAAAAAAGACCAGACACAGAATAATGGTCAAAAATTATCACAACTGTCTATTTTAATGCGGCGAGTGGTACTGAGTGTCTACCCACGCGCCGAAACGGCCAGTTTAACCGGACAGGCATGGCTGGCATTTTTAGACCGCTCGGTAAAAGGTTCGCCCTTTAGTAGCGGAATGGGGCGCGTGTTAGCCGATGCGCACTTTCGAAAAACGCCGCCGACCGATCAGGATATTGCCGAGGTTTTTCGCCCCTGTGAAGACTGGCTTAACGCTACCGAAAAACAACCCCCGCGAAAGGCACCTAAAAAATGATTCATGTTGAATGGCCGTGGCTATTATTGGCCTTACCGTTACCCTTGCTCGTCCGCTGGCTTTTTCCGGCTCACCTTGCCGCACAACAGGCTGCACTCAAAGTGCCTTTTTTAGACGATTTCATGGATGAACCCACCCATGTTGTCACCCAGTCACGCCGCTGGCCACTATGGTTAGCCGCTCTCGCATGGATAGCCTTGATCTTGGCCAGCACTCGGCCACAATGGCTAGGTGATCCGATTGAACAAGCGGTAAGTGGGCGAGATTTAATGCTGGCGGTAGATCTATCCGGCAGTATGCAGGAGCAAGACTTTATCATCAAGCAAGAACCCGTAGACCGGTTGACCGCGACTAAGCAAGTCGCCAGTGAATTTATCGCCCGCCGCACGGGTGATCGATTAGGCTTGATTTTATTTGGCACGCAAGCATATTTGCAAACACCGCTCACCTTCGATAGAAAAACGGTGACGACCTTATTAAATGAATCTGCAATTGGTTTAGCAGGCGATAATACCGCCATTGGTGATGCCATCGGCCTTGCTGTGAAGCGGCTTAAAAGTCAGCAAGCCGATAGCCGGGTGCTGATTCTACTCACCGACGGCGCTAATACCGCTGGCGAAGTAACGCCGATCAAAGCAGCGGAATTAGCCGCGGAGCACAACTTGAAAATCTACACTATCGGTATTGGTGCAGATGAAATGATCGTGCGCAGCTTTTTTGGCTCACGCAAGGTCAACCCTTCCGCAGATTTGGATGAAAAAACCTTAACCGCCATTGCTGAAAAAACGGGTGGCCGGTATTTTCGTGCCAGAAATACCGATGAACTTAACCAAATTTACCAATTATTAGACCAACTGGAACCTGTGGAAAAAGCCAAGCAATTCTTTAGACCACGCACAGAACTCTATTATTGGCCATTAGCCGTTAGCCTGCTATTAGCCGCGGTTATTGGTCTGGTTCGTTTTAAGGAGAGCGTATGAACTTAGCCGACCTGCATTTTATTAGACCCTACTGGCTAGTGGCGCTCTTGCCCGCTGCTGTATTTTGCATCGCGTTATTTCGTCGCCATCAATCCATGGGCTTGTGGTCGGACGTCTGTGATGCCGCCTTGCTGCCGTTTATTTTGCAGCAAAAATCGGCCAAGCAAAGTCGTGTGCCGTTACTCTCTGGCGCAATAGCCGCTTTTTTAACCATTATTGCACTCGCAGGCCCCACTTGGGAACGTTTACCCTCCCCTGTATTTAGAAATGATTCCGCACTGGTCATTGTTTTAGATCTTTCGTTGTCGATGAATGCCGCGGATATTACCCCCAGTCGTTTAATCAGGGCGCGTTACAAAATTGCGGATATTTTAAAGCGGCGTAAAGACGGTCAAACAGCCTTATTGGTGTATGCAGGTGATGCGTTTACCGTCACACCCTTAACCAACGATACCGAGACTATTGATAGCCAGCTATCGGCATTAACCACCGAGATTATGCCCAGCCAAGGCAATGATACCGCACTGGCCTTGCAAAAAGCAGTGGATTTGTTTAAACAAGCGGGCTTACCCAAAGGACAAATCTTGTTAGTAACTGATGGCGTAGAGGTCGATAAAGCCCTGCCCGTGTTGCGACAAAATGCCTCCTACACGCTATCGGTATTGGCGGTTGGTACAGCGGATGGCGGCCCGATCAAGGCCGCAGAAGGTGATTTTGTAAAGGATAGCAACGGTAACATTGTTATTCCGAAGCTAAATACACAAGAATTAGCCACCTTAGCCGATGCAGGTAAAGGGCTATTTATGACGTTGCGGGATGATAACGAGGATATTGATCGCTTATCCGGCTTTTTCGAGCAAGCCGTCGTACAGCAAAATGCGGACACCAATGAAGTGCTATTACAGCAATGGGCGGAAAAAGGGCCTTGGTTATTATTAGGCATAATCCCTCTGGCGGCACTGTCGTTCAGAAAAGGCTTGCTTAGCGTAGCGTTACTGCTGTTATTGCCGTTGCCAAAAAACAGTTATGCTTATGAATGGCAGGATTTATGGCAAACCAAAGACCAACAAGCACAACAAGCCTTTCAGCAACAAGATTTTGCAAAAGCAGCCGAACAGTTTAAAAATCCTGATTGGCAAGCGGCGGCAGAGTATAAAGCGGGGAATTACCAAAAAGCGGCCGACAGCTTAAAAAATGCCCAATCCGCTGATGATTTTTATAATCAAGGTAATGCACTGGCACAAGCGGGACAACTGCCAGAAGCTATTAAAGCCTATGAGCAAGCATTAAAACTTAATCCTAATGATGCCGATACCAAAGCCAATAAAGAGCTGGTCGAAAAGGAATTAAAAAAACAACAAGAGCAAAAAGACAAAGACAAGAATAAAGATAAACAAGAACCTAAAAAAGACGATCAAGGTAAACCGTCTGATAAATCGGATAAAGACGGCGATCAACAAAAACCCGATCAGGACGGACAAAAACCGAAGGATGCGGATAAGGACAAAGACACCTCAAAACCACCTGAGCAAAAGCCTGAATCGGATCAAGAAAAAGACGCTAAAAAAGCGCAAGAAAAAGCGCAGCAGGAAAAAGAGGCGCAAAAAGCAGCGGAACAAAAACCGGCCGACAAACCACCCGAAGCCAAGGCGGCATCGGCAGAAGATCAGCAGAAGAAAAATGAAACGGAACAAGCCAATGAACAATGGTTAAAACGCATTCCCGATGACCCAGCGGGTTTATTGAAGCGCAAGTTCAAATACCAGTACGGTCAACAAACGCATCAAGCACCGACGAATACTGACGCGTGGTAGATGATCCCGAATTATTCCTGCACTGGCGACATTCCCTGCGCCAGTGCAGGAATGCAGTACAACACGACCCCCAACTATTACCAAACGGTTAACCCTTTGAATAAACATTTAACGATGAAAACCCTGTTCTTTTTTTTATGCTTACTCAACGCCATGCTAGCAACGGCGGCGCAGATTACGGTTGAAGTGGATCGTAATCCCGTTAATCTGAAAGAATCCTTTCAGCTGACCTATACCGCCAATGACACACCGGATGGCAATCCTGATTTTGAACCCTTAACGCGTGATTTCGAGGTGCTCAATCAAAGTCATAGCAGCCAATCCTCATGGGTCAATGGTAAAAGCAGTGCTACGATTCAATGGATAGTGAACTTAATGGCCAAAAAATCCGGAAGCTTGGTTATTCCAGGGATTGCTTTTGGTCATGATCAAACCGAACCAACGACTATCATGGTCGCTCAGCAGGCAACGTCACCGAAAGACATTAATGGCAATGCCGAGTTATTGTTAAAAGTAGAGGCTTCGCCGCTAGATCCTTATGTGCAATCACAAATACTCTACACGCTACGTCTCTATCGCCGCGTGAATATTGCACAAGCGCGCCTAGATGATCCAAAACTGGCGGATGCGGTTATCCAGAAACTGGGTGAAGACAGCAATTACAATACGCAAGTGAATGGCATTGACTATGTCGTCACAGAACGAAAATATGCCATTTTTCCGCAAAAAAGCGGCACAGTAACTATTGCACCGTTGAGCTTAACCGCTGACATCATCAGTGACAGTGCGGGCGGACGCTTTAATGGCTTTTTTAATCAACAAGCCACGCGCACCCAAAAAGTGCT
>JAPLRW010000213.1 GCA_026398935.1 Methylococcales bacterium | reverse complement strand
TTATTTCCAACAGCAATACAAAAAAAGAAATGCTGGAAAAAAGGCAGTTATATTTTGAAGCAGGTGCAAAAGAAGTATGGATGTGTAATGAAAATGGTGAAATGACTTTCTTTGATGTTGAACAGGAGTTAAAACACTCTGGATTGGTGCCTGATTTCCCTGAGAAACTGGATGTGTAGTCAAATCGAATGGAGTAATGATGAGCGCTAAACGTTTTAAAGTGGCTTTATCGTTTCCAGGTGAGAGACGGGATTATGTATTACAAGTTGCGGAATTGTTAGCCGAGGAACTGGGTAAAGCGGCTGTTTTTTATGATGATTGGTATAAGCATCAGTTAGCCAGACCTAACTTAGATACATATTTAATGAATATTTACCAATATGAGTCACACCTGTTGGTTCCGTTTTTATGCGCCGATTATGAAAACAAACAATGGTGTCGATTAGAGTGGCGAGCCATGCGGGAATTACTTAAACAACGGCAAGATGATGACATTATGCCCTTGCGTTTTGATAAAACGCATATTAGTGGTTTGTTTAGTATTGATGGCTATATTGATTTACAGGCGCACAGCCCTAAAGAAACGGCAGAACTCATTTTACTGCGCTTGCAAGATAACAGTAAAATTGTAGAAGAAAACCTTAAAACAGCGCTACCTAAAGGCATTGCAGATCTTAAATCAGAAATAATAACCATCGACGATTGGCAAACCATTGACCAATACCGCATTAAAGACGGTCTTGCCTTCGATACAAAAACTGATTTACTGTGGTTGCGCTTTGCCTATGGACAGGCTTGGGAAAATGGTACAACGCAAGGTCAGGCAGTACACATGGATTGGGATACTGTTGCTGCTGCGGCTGATGATTTTAATGATCAAGGTGGTTATGCAGGTTATAGCGACTGGCGATTACCCACGATTGATGAGTTGGAATCCTTGGTTAATAAGCATAAGGGAAAAGAAGGTGATTATATTCATCCCGATATTTTTCCGAATAATAACGGCGCGGTGTTCTGGTCATCGATCTCGGTTGTTAATAAGAAAAATATGGCGTGGGGCGTCGATTTCGACGATGGTTATACTCCCGGTAACGATAAGAGTAATTTCAATCAAGTGCGGTTAGTTCGTATCGGACAGTGATTTTGTTTTTTGTGCTTATCCTACTTACCTTGTTTAGAAATAAGGTTAAACGACAGGTGTCATTATGAAGCTACAAATTTCGGTTCATCCCACTTCGGTGAAAAACCCTATAAAATTACCCCTTTGTAAACGTATGTATTGGGACGTTAAAACCGTTAAACCCTTGGCAGATTATCAGCTTTATGTTGAAGTTGAAGAGGGTCGTTGTGGTATTTTTGATGTAAAACCCTATTTAGATAAGGGCGTGTTTCGTGAATTGCAAAACACCCATTACTTTAATCAGGTCGATATTTTATTCGGCGCGATAACATGGCCTAATGAACAAGACATTGCGCCGGAAACTTTGCTGGCAAACTTATTACCCCTTAGATAAAACGAGAGAAATATGCAATTATGTGGTTTTGAAGTAGGACTGGATCAACCCTTTTTTTTGATTGCGGGGCCTTGTGTCATAGAAAGCGAGCAGCTGGCGTTAGATACAGCAGGTTATCTCAAAGAGCTAACCACTACGCTAAATATTCCGTTTATCTACAAATCTTCCTTCGATAAAGCCAATCGCTCCTCAGGTGATAGCTTTCGGGGTTTGGGTTTTGAAACGGGCTTAAAAATTCTTGAAAAAGTGAAGCACCAAATTGGCGTACCCGTCTTAACGGATGTACATGAAGACACGCCTTTTAAAGAAGTCGCGGCAGTAGTGGATGTTATGCAAACCCCGGCTTTCTTATGCCGTCAAACCAATTTTATTCAACAGGTTGCTTCCTGTGGTATTCCGGTCAATATTAAAAAAGGACAGTTTTTAGCGCCGTGGGATATGGTGCATGTGGTCAATAAAGCCAAAGCAACCGGTAATCAGCAGATTATGGTTTGTGAACGTGGCGCGTCTTTTGGGTATAATAACTTGGTATCCGATATGCGCTCGTTAGCGGTTATGCGCGAAACGGATTGCCCGGTGGTATTTGATGCGACGCATTCGGTGCAGTTACCGGGCGGGCAGGGCACTGTATCAGGTGGACAGCGTGAGTTCGTTCCCGTATTAGCCAGAGCGGCAGTAGCCGTCGGTATTGCTGGGCTGTTCATGGAAACACATCCTAATCCTGCGGAAGCAAAAAGTGATGGCCCAAATTCTTGGCCTTTACATAGAATGCAAGAATTATTAGAAATTTTATTAACTATCGATCAGGCTGTTAAAAGCAAAACACTGATCGAAACAACTTTATAAAGGAGCAGTAATGGCAGTAATTGTTGATGTACGCGCAAGAGAAATTCTGGATTCACGCGGAAACCCTACGATTGAAGCGGATGTAGTTTTAGCATCAGGCGTTATAGGTAGTGCGATGGTTCCATCCGGAGCCTCTACTGGTGAGAGAGAAGCGATTGAATTGCGCGACGAAGATAAAGCCCGTTATTTAGGTAAAGGCGTATTGAAAGCGGTTGCCAATGTTAATACTGAAATTCGTGCCGCTGTTTTAGGTATGGATGCCAGCGATCAAGCCGCTCTTGATAAGAAAATGCTGGAATTGGATGGCACTGAAAATAAAGGCCGTTTAGGTGCAAACGCTATTTTAGCGGTTTCTATGGCAGCGGCAATTGCTTCAGCTAACGATGCTAAACAACCGCTGTACCGTTATTTGAATAAAACCGGTGAATTCATTTTGCCTGTGCCAATGATGAATATCATCAATGGCGGTTCACATGCGGACAACAATGTTGATTTACAAGAATTTATGATTCTGCCAGTGGGCGCGCCTAACTTCCGCGAAGCCATTCGTTACGGCGCAGAAGTGTTTCATAACCTGAAAAAAGTATTGACTTCAAAAGGTTACTCTACTGCTGGTGGCGATGAAGGCGGCTTTGCACCGAATTTAAAATCTAACGAAGAAGCGATTGAAGTCATCCTGCAAGCGATTGATAAAGCAGGATACAAAGCCGGTAAAGATATTTACTTAGGCATGGACGTTGCCAGCTCCGAGTTTTATAAAGACGGCAAATACGTGTTAGGTGCTGAGAATATCAGCTTAAGTTCAACTGAAATGACCGATTTTTATGTGAAATGGGTTGATAAATACCCCATTATTTCAATCGAAGACGGTTTAGACCAAAATGACTGGGCAGGCTGGAAATACCACACTGAAAAATTAGGTAATCGCATACAGTTAGTGGGTGATGATTTATTTGTAACCAACCCTAAAACGTTGCAAGAAGGCATTGATAAAAACATTGCCAATTCTATTTTGATCAAAGTGAACCAAATTGGTACCTTGACCGAAACGTTATCAGCGATTAATACTGCGCATGCAGCAGGTTACACGGCAGTGGTTTCACATCGTTCAGGTGAAACGGAAGATACAACGATTGCTGATTTAGCGGTTGCGACTGGCTCAGGTCAAATCAAAACCGGTTCATTAAGCCGTTCTGATCGGGTTGCTAAATACAATCGCTTGATGAGAATTGAAGAAGAACTGGGTAGCAAGGCGGTATATGCTGGACGTAATGCGTTTAAAATGTTGTAAGCAGGATCGTTTAGTCTTTTACTAAACGGCATAGGCCACATTGTTCATTTATACGCGACAGCTCGTTAGTACCTGCTGGTATAGATGGGCAATGGGTTTTATTTTACAGCGTGCCACTCCTTCTCGTTGAGGGTAAAACGATTAAAATTTATATAACCATTGTGATCTTGCTGATCGTACATCTTCAGTACCGAATTTGGTCTGAAGGCGGCAGTCTTGAGCAAGTTGAAACCTACACGCAACGCCTGAATAATCTGCAAATGCAAATTCAAGCCAAAAAGGAACGTAATGATGGCTTGTATGCTGAGCTTTCAGACTTACGCAAAGGCCAGGATGCCATTGAAGAAAGAGCGCGGTATGAGTTAGGGATGATTCTACCCAATGAAACGCTTTTTCAAGTGTTGGAATAAGCCTTAAAACAGCATGAGCAACCAAGCGGATTGACCTATGCTTAAAGATATTGCTTGGGATTGCCGTCTTTAGCTTAACGATACTTAATTCTGCATTTGTCAAACGAATTGCACGGGTGATGAAATAATTAACCGAGTGCGCCACCCCTCTTTTTTACTATTCTTTATCTGTTATGTCTGAGAAACCTCGCTACTGGGCTATAGTTCCCGCCGCTGGAGTCGGTAAGCGTATGCTTGCTGATCGCCCAAAACAATATTTACCTCTGTTAGATAAAACCGTTTTAGAACAAACCTTGTCGCGATTACTGACCGCTCCGGCATTAACTGATTCAGGGTTGCCGTTATCCTCGCACGAAACCGAGCCGTTGTTCACGGCAGTGGTCGTCGCAATCACCACAACCGATCCTTACTGGCCAGAGTTAGCTGTTTCGCGGCACAGTCATATTTTGACCGCCGCTGGTGGAAAAGAACGTGCAGATTCGGTACTGTCTGCTTTAGAACATATTAGTGACCGTGCGGCGGATACAGATTGGGTATTGGTGCATGATGCGGCAAGACCATGCATTACCCACACCGATATTCACGCACTGATTACGCAGTTACAACAGCATGCTGTCGGTGGTATTTTGGCGTTAGCTTCGCACGATACGCTTAAACAGGTAACGGAGGGTGATATTACCGCTACGCTTGATAGACGCTGTGTTTGGCGGGCATTGACCCCACAAATGTTTCGTTATAAATCCTTGAAAGAGGCATTAACGCAGACCGCTGGAAATCCGGCGATTACCGATGAAGCGAGTGCGTTGGAATTACTGGGCTTTAAGCCGGGCATTGTCGAAGGCCGCGCGGATAATATTAAAATTACGCGCCCGGAAGATTTGGCGCTGGCCACCTTTTATTTGGAGCAACAATGATTAGAATTGGACAAGGGTATGATGTGCATCGTTTTAATGACGGTAATGCCATTATTTTAGGCGGCGTAACGATTCCTTATGAGCGCGGCTTGGAGGCGCATTCCGATGGGGATGTAGTGTTACATGCGCTGGCCGATGCGTTGTTAGGTGCTGCTGCGCTGGGTGATATTGGTAAACATTTCCCCGATACCGATCCCGCGTTTAAAGGTGCCGATAGCCGGGTATTGTTGCGCCATGTTTATGGCATTGTACAAAACTTGGGCTATTCCTTAGTCAATGCAGATATAACTATCATTGCGCAAGCGCCGAAAATGGCACCGTATATCGTTGATATGTGCCAGATTATTGCGACAGATCTAGCGGTAGCGGTCGATTGCATTAATGTGAAGGCCACGACAACTGAAAAGCTGGGCTTTGAAGGGCGGAAAGAGGGTATTGCGGTGCAAGCGGTGGTGTTGATTGAAAAATAGCGTGCGGGGGGTGTAATTAGCCAGCGACACGAAATGGGGGCGAATGCATTCGCCCCACGCCACTGACTGTTTTCAGTGGCTCACTGCCTGTAAGTGGCGACTACTTCCATTCAAATACTTTCCACATATTGACATTTATTCCTCTGTCTATGTCGCTTCTTTTGGCATCTAATGTGCCATCACCGTTAGTATCAATCAAATAATAAGCAGGGCCTTTATCTGGGATAATTTTAACCATATAAATTACACCATTCTCGCGGAACTCTTGAATCATCTCATTGCCGCGACGGGTAATAGTAATGTCAGGCTCTAAATGTTCGCCACTGTGTACTGGCATCGGTAATTCAGGCGGCTCTGGTGTCGCGCTGGGTTCGCTTGACGTGTTGTCTGCTGCCGCGTCGGTTATGGCAGTATTATTCGGTGTTGCCGTGATTTTACCCTCAGCCCGTACGTCAGGTGGCGCTGGAATTGGTGCTAGCTCGTTGGTTTTAGCGTGAACCAAGATCGGCAAGCTAATTAGGCAGTATAAACAAAAACGGCGCATCATGGCTTCTCGTTAGTAATCAAAGGAGACCATGATAGTATAGATTTGCATGATAGTATAGATCGGTATATTTACGCATGCCATTCGTCCAGCTGATATACGGGTGTTGGCGGAGTAACAGCCTGCATTATGCTCATACCCTGCGCGCTATTCGCCACTTACCCTAACGGCAAAATACGCAAAGATATCTACTGTCCAGCGCTTTTGTGCAACAGCATTGCTGCTGCTATTGTTTGTAGATGATTATGTTGTGTAAAATACGCCTTTATATTTTAATTTAACAAACACTTATGCGTACCACACTATTTCCTTTAAATACCGTTAAAGAAACCCCTTCTGACGCTGAAATCGCCAGCCATAAACTTATGATCCGTGCCGGTCTGATTAGAAAGCTGGCGTCGGGTTTGTATACATGGCTACCATTAGGTTTACGGGTGTTACGTAAAGTTGAAAAAATCACCCGTGATGAAATGAATAAAGCGGGTGCATTAGAAGTGTTGATGCCCGCATTGCAACCCGCTGAATTATGGCAGGAAACCGGACGTTGGGAAAAATACGGCCCGGAACTGGCGCGCTTAAAAGATCGCCATGACCGTGATTTTTGCCTAGGCCCTACGCACGAAGAAATCATTACTGATTTAGCACGCAACGAGCTTAAAAGTTATAAGCAGCTGCCAATTACCTATTATCAGGTACAAACCAAATTTCGCGATGAAATACGCCCGCGTTTTGGCATTATGCGTTCGCGTGAATTTATTATGAAAGATGCCTATTCATTTCATTTAGATCAAGCATCATTGCAAGCGACCTATACCGTTATGCATCAAGCATACACCAATATTTTTAACCATTTAGGCTTGAAGTTTCGGGCGGTTATTGCGGATTCAGGTTCGATTGGCGGCGCGGTATCGCATGAATTTCATGTATTAGCTGATTCCGGCGAAGACGCGATTGCGTTTTCAACGGGCAGTGACTATGCCGCGAATATTGAAAAAGCCGAAGCCATTCTGCCGAAAGGATCGCGTGAGGCTGCCACGAGCGCATTAACCTTGATTGATACGCCCAACCAACACAGCATTGATGAGGTCTGTGCGTTTTTAAGTATTTCCGCAGCACAGTGTTTAAAAACATTGATTGTGAAAGGTGAGGGTGAAAATAGTCTGGTTGCGCTGTTATTAAGAGGCGACCATGCGTTAAATACCCTTAAAGCGGAAAAAATTACTGGCATTGCGGCTCCGTTGACGTTCGCCTCTGAAGCAGAAATACAAGCAGCCTGTCATTGTAAACCCGGCTCAATTGGGCCATTTGGTTTGAGCATGACCATCATTGCCGATCGCAGTGTTACGTTAATGGCTAACTTTGTCTGCGGTGCTAATAACGACGGGCAGCATTATCAAGGGGCTAACTGGGAAAGGGATTTACCGCTGCCGGAACAAATAGAAGATATACGCATGGTCGTGGCGGGCGATGCCAGTCCAGACGGTCTTGGCGAAATCACTATCGCGCGCGGTATAGAAGTGGGGCATATTTTTCAATTAGGTACAAAATACAGCGAGGCCATGAAAGCCGCTGTGATTAATGAAGAAGGTAAAAATCACGTTATGCTCATGGGCTGTTATGGTATTGGTATTTCACGCGTGGTGGCTGCTGCTATTGAACAAAGCCATGATGATAGGGGCATTATTTGGTCGAAAAATTTAGCACCGTTTCAGGTAGTGATTTGCCCGATGAACATGCATAAATCAGATCGTTTACAGGCCGTTGTTGAAAAACTGTATCAAGATATGCTTGATGTCGGTATTGATGTGTTACTGGATGATCGTAAGGTACGTGCGGGATTCATGTTCTCTGATATGGAATTGATTGGTATTCCACACCGTGTGGTAATGGGTGATCGCAGTTTGGATACGGGCAATATCGAATATAAATCACGTATTGAAAGTGAAACACTTGATATGCCACTGACGGAAATCGTCAGCTTTATTCAACATAAACTGGCGCAAGCAGGATAGTAATAGCGGTTACATTCGATAAACGGCGGCGCGCATTATATCGCTCCGCCGTTTTTCTCTACGCTGCGCTGTTAACGTCCATTAACAACCTTATTGCTGCGGGTAACCTTGTTGTTGTGGGTAACCTTGTTGTTGCGGATACCCTTGTTGCTGTGGATACCCTTGTTGTTGCGGATACCCTTGTTGTTGTGGATACCCTTGTTGCTGTGGGTAGCCTTGTTGCTGTGGGTAGCCTTGTTGCTGTGGGTAGCCTTGTTGCTGTGGGTAGCCTTGTTGCTGTGGGTAGCCTTGTTGCTGTGGGTAACCTTGTTGCTGTGGGTAACCTTGTTGCTGTGGGTAACCTTGTT
>JAPLRW010000174.1 GCA_026398935.1 Methylococcales bacterium | reverse complement strand
CAATTAATTCAACTGTTTTGCTCGCTAACTACGTTTTACCGTAACCCATAGCGATCAAGAAGATAGCGGAAAAATATCCGGCATCTATCAGCGTAAAACTCCGTAGGTCATTATTTAGGTGGGCTATCGGTAAATACAACGCCCCAAATTTTCGGGGCGTCTATAAAGATCAATTACCTAGGTTGGTATAGAAGGTGATAAATTTTCAGTACCTTGTTAATATTGATTGCTCAAATTTGAGGGCGCGCCGGTCGTTCTTTAACCGCGTAACCCCTGCGCTTGATCTCAGTAAGCAAATCATGGTCTTGATATTGTGACAACGGGTTGCATCGGTAGCGCTCGTCAAGTTGCTTGAGCTGCTCTAGTCGTGTGAGTTTTTTCATTTAGCCAGCCTTGGTGAGTAGTGCCTGAGCAATAAACCTTTGCACCGATAGCCACCATTAACGCATTGACCATAAACCCTTGCAAGGCGATAACCTGACGCTTTTTAATGCCGTCAATGTTTGTGTAAAACGCTAATCGAACATGCTTGTTTTCGTCATAGTGCCGTGAATTATCTTCCACATAGCAGTATGCGCCACGTTTCTAAAACAATCTATTTTAGATTCAAACACCTGTTTGAAACGATTGTTTTAATAGCCATCTCGTTGATATTTATAGACTGCTTAAAATTTAGCACTGCTTTATCTCCTCCAACTTTTCCGGTGCTTCTTTGGCGATCTGTTTTGCCTGCTGAATAATCCTTGATCCTATACCCAAGATGGTTGCTGCTGAATCCCTAGATGTTGGCTCAGGATCTTGTTTTACAGCTTCTGGCACTGATGCCATAAGCTGCACTTTTTCAGATTTATACTGGTTACTGTGCGTTTCAACCCCCGCCTTACGCTGTCTTTCCAACGCCTCATCCTCAAGCATAGGCAGTATCTCAAGGGCAATGACCGCTTTTTGGCTTACCGTAAGTTCTCGGCGGTGTAGGTTTAAGCCGCAAGATAGTAAGGCTAAGTAATTGAATAGCATTGACTACCTTAATCAGGATTGAGCATCTATACCGGTGTGGGAAAATTTCCGCGCGCTAACCTGCGTAAAATCTCATAGGTCATTGAAGTAATTGGGTAGCCTTATTTTGGGGTAAGCGTTAAAGCGGGTCATTGGTAGGAATAGCAATTCACCACCCCCTTAACTTTCAATTGCTCAGATTCGAGCAGTCCACACATTCAACTGTTTTGCTCGCTAACTGCGCTTTACCGTAACCACTGCGCCCAATGAGATAGCGGAAAAATATCCGGCATCTTCAACTTTAAATGCAACGCCCCAAATTTTCGGGGCATCTTCAACTTTAAATTACAGTTTTTTGTAGTATTTAATCGGTGATCCCCCTTATCGGTCGTTTATAACTGATTTTGGCAGGTACAGCCTGTTTTAGCGGCTTCGAGGGCTTAGGCTTACAAATCGGGTAGGGTTGACTGCTGTTTTAGCCAGTATTCGGCGTAATTAATCATGTTTTTTCTCGCACCACCGCGCAAAAAGCCGATAAGTTGAGTATTGCCACACTGTCGAAGCAATTACTCGTTGATAAATCGCTGTTAATAACATGCAGTGGTACAACAGCCAACCAGTCACAACGATCTTGTCTGTACATCAGTACCGGAACTTTACCCACACGAACGGCCTGTTCAGTGGTTTGTTTCCAGAACCCCCGCAACTGCGCTGTGCTGACTTTGGCGTAACGCTTCACCTCGATGGCGAAAGCATCTAATAAGCTGCCCTCGTCCGGTATCAGGTCATGACCGCCGCCGCGTGATTGCTCAAGATTACGCACTAATTTAATACCCAGTTCGTCAAAAAGTAGCTTTGATATTTCACGTTCAGCACTTGCGCCCTTGGTTCTTGAATTAATCATGGTGCTACCGCAAAACCTTGTTGTTGATAAATTGCCATTCTCTTTTTAGATGCCGAATAACCAAAAGGCGTTTGGTCGCAAATGTCGAGAATATAAGCGCGAATCTTATTCGGGTACGGTCGCCTGCACCGCCCAATTGATTGCATTAAGCGCGTTGCTGCCGGTGACTCTCTATTGGGTTCAGCACTCACGGGTGAGGCAAATATTAACGATGATAAGTGTGGCAAGTCGATACCCTCAGATAGTAAGCTCAGTGTGCCAATGATTAACGGCGATTCATGAGCCCGTGCCATACGTGAAGCTCTTTCTTTACTTGGTAGCTGCCCATGTAACACCAACGCATTAACACCCCTCTCCTGAGCCATTACGCCCAACATTTCACAATGCCCGACCTGAGCGCAAAGAATAATTGTTCCCATTTTCTGCGCTGATTTAATCGCCTTCCCGATAATGTACTGATTGCGTGAATCATCATTTACCAGTGCCGTTAGAAATTCTGCCCATGTTTCCGGCGTACCGTAAAACGGCATTTTTACGCTGGTAATGTGAGCGGGTAATACTTTGCCTTCCAACTCTCGCGCCTCGATCTCTGAAACAACATCGCCCAGGGCGGCGTGGATCATAAACTCTAGGTTATCGCGTCTTTGTGGCGTTGCTGACAGTCCGAACTTGTACCGCGCATTTATGCCGTTAATAACGCTGTAGGCTTGCTGTGCTGGTACGTTGTGGCACTCATCGGCAATCACTAAGCCATAGTTTAATTCTACTAAATCACGCTTACACAGCGATTGAATCAAGCCAATAGTGAATTGCTCGCCTTCGGTATTTTTACCGCCACCGATTAAGCCAGCATCCAAGCCTGTGAACTGCTTAATCGCATCACGCCATTGTTGGGCAAGGTCTTTGCTTTTGACTAAAACAAGTGCGCGTTGCTGTAAGCGTCCAGCCATTGCAATAGCGCTTATCGTCTTGCCCGAACCGGTAGCCGCCACCATAACGCCGTGCGTGTGCTGCATGGACAGTTTAATAAAGCGTTCCTGATAAAGCCTAAGGTCGCCATTGAATGATATTGATGCTGCTACGGTGGTGCGATTGTCGGTTACATCAGGGCTGAATGTTTCCAGTAACCAAGCTAATGCGCCAATAGGTAAGGCTAAGGTGTCATTGCCTTCATCGACTAAACATATCGTTCTATCAATGTTATAGACCGACCTTCCAAATCTTAACGCCTCGGCATGGGCGGGGTTGGCAAAAGTGAATTTGTGGACAATCGCTTGATGCTCTTTTGGTGAGTAATCGGTGATTTTTATCGTGTTTTTAATTGTTATATTCATGGTCTTGTTTTTGGGTTTTATGTCCGTATAGGTGGTATAGCTGGTCAAAATACCGATGAAACTACCGTAAAATAAGCCTGTTTTTTAGTAAAAATCAACAACAAAAAAACTTAACCTATTGATTTATAACAGCAGCGAATTTCAAAAATAGCGGTTTTTTGAGCAAAAAATCAGTAGTAAATAATTTTAACCTACTGATTTATAACAATACACCTATACAAAAAGGGTCGTTTTAGTGCATAAAAATCTTGGGGGAAAAAACGCTGTTTATACTGCACCACCTGTACCACTACGCTGAAAGCCTTATGAGCCGTGGCTTGTAGCTGGTGTAGGTCTAAAAAGGCTGCTATACCGTGCTGTACCTGCTACACCACCCCATAAATCGTTAAAAGCGGTATAGGTGGTATAGCAGTGGTATAGGTAGTTTAATATTGCTGTACCACTAAGAAGCCTTGTATTTCGTGGCTTGTAGCATGGTGGTACAGGTGGTATAGCAAAAATGCGTTTTTTCCTAAGTTTTTTTATGGGTTCAGGTTATCGTCTGGAATATCCAGCAAATTAGCGAACTGCTGTACCAATTCGGCACGGTCGGGTATTTCGTAATACTTACCACCCCCCCTGTCTGAGCGCCCAATTACTGGGATATTTAACCTCGCCATCATCCTTCCGGTAGCACTACGCGCCGCTGGTTCGTTGGTGACAATATCGTGTGATTCGCACCAGGTCATGAAGTCGGTTACAAGATCCCCCGCATTTATCCTCGGCTTATTGTTGAACAGTTTAGGCGTCATGATCTCGGTGTAAAAATAGCGGTTGATGCCGCTTAACGATGCCAGTTTTTCATCAATCAGGGCTTGTGTCTGAGGGCATTTGTATGGGTTGATTCACTACCGTACACTTTTTCCATTCAAAAATAGTCATTTAATTTTCAAGTTGTTAGCCTTAAGTCTATGCAAAATGGAGGAAGATCT
>JAPLRW010000107.1 GCA_026398935.1 Methylococcales bacterium | reverse complement strand
GACCGCGGCGGTTCTTTTTTGTTTTTTCTTTAATAATTTCTTTTGTTTTTGTTTGTCGGAAATAGCCATGGTTAATATGTTTGGTTGAATAGTATAGGTGACGAAATTAGGGTACGCATTATGTACCATTTTTAAAGCGTTGGCGATGCGTACCATCAAGGTCTACAGGCTAGGCTTTTCAATCAAGGGTGTCATCATGGATTTGTAGCCTGTATGTAGTGCAACGGAATACGGGGTAACGAAGCCACGAAAATCCGGATTCCGCAAGCTCCATCCAGGCTCTACCTTGCTAAAGTTGTTCTCGTTGTAATCCCTGTTGAATTAGCTCATCGGTATCGACTACAAGTGCAACAATATCCGTTAAATCTCCTACCTCTAAAAATAACGCATCTGGATAATTATCTATATCATTCCGAGAGTCAATTACAGCTAACCGATATTCTTTCTGAAAATCATGTGTTTTGGATTTTACAAATGGCCCGATCGAACCATTATATAAATCAAAATCCTCATATCGCACAAAGCCGGAACATTTTCCACCAGTGTTTGGATAAGCCTGTAAGAAACCTTCAGATTGTATGGCATTATTTATTCGATGCAAAAATTCACAAGAGTTTTTGAAAATAATAGCTTTATCACCAAGTCCTTTAACGCGAGAGTCGAAGTGCCAAGAATTTCCTTGGCTAAATAATTCACCAGTAATTGCTGACATACAAAATAGATAGCTTGGATGTTTCAAACATAAGCGATCTTTGAGAACGGAATTTATTTCGCATTGACCTGCGACATGATCACCATGTTTTAGATTAATTACTATATTCTTATCTGCTTTGTACGCCGCAGAAAGACAGTCGTCTGGATCATTTCTTAAGCCAGTTTCCCCCTTATAGTTCTTTGTGAAATCTTCCGCCGATCCCATTCTGAGATTTCCTGAAAGTATTTTTGGTACATCTTCTGCGTGAACAAATTTAATAAACAGAAAATCCGGAATACAATCCCCGTTTAGTTTAATGCTTGGTAAGTAGCTATCACCCACACTTAGATTCCCCACAATTCAAGCACGTCATGCAGCCATCCATTAACACCATCGCTTTTGTGCTGCACTTATTGCACAGCACGGCTTTTTCGGGAAATGCTTCACCTTCGGTCGCACCATGTTGTGCTTCAAATTCGCGGCGTTTTTCGTGCAGGAACTTTTTTTGGTGATCGGTCATCACTTCGGGTTTGATCATGCCGATGTGTTTCATGTGGGTTTCAATCGCGCAGCCAATTTCAGCGACCAGTGAGGGCATGAACACGCCGCCTTTTTTAAAATAGCCGCCTTTGGGGTCAAATACCGCTTTTAACTCTTCCACTAAAAACGTGGCATCGCCGCCTTTACGGAACACCGCCGAGATAACCCGTGTCAGCGCGAGTACCCATTGGAAATGCTCCATGTTTTTGGAGTTAATGAAAATTTCGTAAGGACGGCGCTCTTCGTGTTCCGTGCCTTGGTTAAGAATCATGTCGTTGATGGTGATATACAGCGCATGTTCCGACTGCGGAGTTTTGATTTTGTAAGTAGAGCCGATCAGTATTTCGGGGCGCTCGACTTTTTCGTGCATGCTTTCAAGGTCGACCGTTGGCGTGTTATCAACGGATTCATTGATGTTGACTACATTACTTAATACTTTGTAGCCAACGATTTTTTTATCAATTTTTAGGGTCATAGAAGTTACCTGAATGCAGAGGGGTGGCGGCTTAAGCGGCCACCCTATATAAAGAGTGAGTATGCGTATGCGGGTCTGTGGTTTACGTTAGAACTTACCGTAATACCCTTCTTTTAGCGCATCAAACAGATTGGCCGCACTGTGCATTTCGCCATCATACTCTATTTCTTCATTACCTTTAACTTCAATCACTTGACCATCTTCCAGCGTAAATTGGTAGAGGGTGTTTTCCAGATCGGATTCTTTCACTAACACGCCTTGAAATGCTTCAGGATTGAAACGGAAGGTGGTGCAGCCTTTTAAGCCTTTGTCGTACGCGTATTCGTAGATGGATTTAAAATCTTCATACGGGTAATCAGTAGGTACGTTAGCGGTTTTAGAGATAGAGGAATCTATCCATTTTTGCGCGGCGGCTTGTACATCCACATGTTGCGTGGGCGTGACATCGTCGGCGGCAATAAAATACGCCGGTAACTGGTGCGCCAGATTTGCACTGTACGGCATGGCTTCAGGGTTAATCAGTTCGCGATAGGCCAATAATTCAAAGGAGAAGACATCTACTTTTTCTTTTGATTTTTTACCGGCACGAATAACGTTACGCGCATAGTGATGTGCAAAACTTGGTTCGATACCGTTACTGGCGTTATTCGCCAAGGACAGGGAAATGGTACCAGTGGGTGCAATCGAGCTGTGATGGGTAAAGCGCGCGCCCACTTCCGCCAGTTCGGCAACCAGTTCGGGTTGCTCTTTGGCGATCAGTTGCATGTAACGGCTGTATTTGGCGTGTAGCACTTTACCAGCAATGGGATCGCCTATTTTAAAGCCATCGGTAATCATTTCTGGGCGTTTGTGTAACATTTCGCCGGTAACGGTGAAGATTTTTTCCATAATGGGTGCAGCACCTTTTTCTTTGGCGAGCGCTAAGCCTGTCTGCCAACCTTCAATCGCCAGGACTTTGGTCACTTCATCGGTAAATGCCAGTGAGGCTTTGTCGCCGTAGCGCATGCCCATCAGGGTTACGGTTGAGCCAAGCCCCAAGTAACCCATGCCGTGACGACGTTTGCTGGTAATTTCTTCGCGCTGCTGCGGTAAGGGTAGGCCGTTAATTTCTACGACGTTATCCAGCATGCGCGTGAAAATACGGATGGCTTTGCGGTAGGTCGCCCAGTCAAAGCTGGCTTGTGCAGTAAAGGGGTGCTCAACAAAACGGGTGAGGTTGATTGATCCGAGTAAACAGCTGCCATAAGGCGGCAACGGCTGTTCGCCACAGGGATTCGTAGCCCGAATATTCTCACAAAACCAGTTGTTATTCATCTCGTTGACTTTATCAATCAGGATAAAGCCCGGTTCTGCGTAGTCGTAGGTAGAGGTCATGATGATGTCCCACAACCGTTTAGCGGGCATGGTTTTGCTGATTTTACAGGCCACTAAGCCTGCTTCATTAACGACATAGTTTTCTTTGGCGGGCAGGTCGCGCCAAATAATGACGCTAGAATCGGTTAAGTCGATGCCGTCGCGCTTAACTTCCACTTGCGATACGGGAAACGACAACGCCCAATCACGATTGTGTTTAACCGCTTCCACAAATTCGGTGGTAATCAGTAAGGATAAGTTAAATTGGCGTAGACGACCATCTTCGCGCTTGGCGCGGATGAATTCAACAACGTCGGGGTGGCCGATGTCAAAGGTTGCCATTTGTGCGCCGCGTCTGCCGCCCGCAGAGGATACGGTGAAACACATTTTGTCGTAAATATCCATGAAGGACAGTGGGCCGGAAGTGTACGCACCCGCGCCGGACACATAGGCGTTTTTAGGTCTGAGCGTCGAAAATTCATAGCCGATGCCGCAACCCGCTTTTAAGGTTAAACCGGCTTCATGCACTTTACCTAAAATGTCATCCATCGAGTCCACAATCGTACCGGAAACGGTACAGTTGATGGTGGAGGTGGCGGGTTTATGGGCTAATGCGCCTGCGTTAGAAATAATCCGTCCCGCAGGGATAACGCCCTGACG
>JAPLRW010000246.1 GCA_026398935.1 Methylococcales bacterium | reverse complement strand
TAGGTAATATTACATAAGTAGATAGTCGTATTCTTAAGGATAAAGAGAAAATGAGGGATAGGCGATTGAGGGCAATTGAATTAAATTCAACTGCATAAAATTAGGTGTAGAAATTAAAAAAGACGGCGGGGGATTTAGGGCGTGGCTGTTGCTGTGCTATTGCAGGCTTAGTACAAGGTATAGCTGTAATTATTCAGTCCCACTCTTAGAAAAAGAGGGGTTAGGGGAGATTTATTAGATAAAATACCCCTCAATCCCCCTTTGACTTGTGACCCTTTAGGGTAAAAAGAGGGGATGCGTACTCACTGGCTAGCATTACGATTAAATACGGTTATTTTCGAGCGAGGTTGTTGATTATTTCTTTTAACGGAACAAGGTTCATGGTCATTCTAAATAAAACGTCATTATTTTTTAACAGACCATAACACTGATAGGTTCTTAACATAATGTTGCTGTGGTTTAAGGTGTTATCGCTTGAGTTTGGCAGTTGTTTGACCAAAATATGCAGCGTATCATTATTTTTAAGCTGGTTTAAATACTGTCGGTCTATGGATATTTCGTGAGAGGTATATACCATAGGATTTAGTTTAAAGTCGTGATTTTCTAATTGTGCTTTTTCCAATAAGGCACCAGACGTCAGACTGCAAGGGAATATTTCCGGATAATGTGCAATATGCGCTAACTCATCAAAATAATCCGATTGTTCAGCGAATGATCCAGACAGAAAATTTTTCACCGAACCATTGTTTAAAAACTTTCGCTTGAGAAAAAAATCGGTATTAGGGATGATGGTCAAATCTGCAACCTCATTAAGATCGGGTAAGTGATCAAAGGTTGTAGCTGCCAAGAATAGCGGGGATTGTGTTTCCTTTTTAAACCCCAATAATACCGTTTTTCCATCGGATTTCATGGCAATACGGTTACCGAGCGTCAAAATAGGAATGGTGTTAATCAGGGTTTTTTTTATGTCCAAATAGACGGGGGTTCGAGGGCGAACAGCGTTCACAAAGGTAATTTGATAATTGCTGATACGCAGGTTATTTTCGGCGATCACCTTATCTTCATGATGCGCTTCTCGATAAAGACGCATCTGGTATTCGATCAAGGTATTGAGTTGATAGCCTAAAACGATAGGCCCCTTGAAGGGATTATGGGTAATCTGTAACCATTTATGCTTATCATGAAACAAATTAAAATCGTCGGACGCGTTACGCGCTACTTCTATGTGAATTTGCTCGAAGGTAAATGGCTCAATACTCATTTTTTACTCTGAAAGGTGGTGGTGTTGCATAAAAAAACGCTCAAAGCGTACTATTTTCAGCGGTGTATTCGTCATAAATAATGGGGCATTCTCAAGTCCATGCAATTCATTTCCCGCATCAACGACCGTGCGGCGTATAGTAACGTTTTTTATTTTCTTTATTATTACTGTGAGCGTTTATATGCATTATCTACCCCCTGTAAAAAACGTGGCTAAATTCATGGTTGGGCTTTCTTTACTGACGTTAGCGGCCTGCTCAACTGTTCAAACATCAGAATCGCCCAACGTTTCCGTTGATAAAACGCTTATCAACAAAGTACCGCGTGCAGAAGAAGAGCCACCCATGACCAGCCTGAAATCAGGTAAAGAGCTGAAATTAGTACGTATTATGGAAGGCGGCGCATGTAAGAATGAGCAGGAAGGAGCCAAAGGAGGTTTTTTGCTGTATGCCGCCGAAAAAGACATAGAACGCATTAAAGCTGCACGCGGTGCCAAAGCATTTGCGGAATTTGAAAAAACGATTACCGATTTTTCTTTAGTCGCCCTACAAACAGCCGTCACTAAAATGAACTTTAGCATCGATGCTAGCATTGTCGATCCCAAAAAAATTCAGCAAAATAGGGTGCAACAATTCACGTTATTGTTTCAAAAAGCCATCGCGCCGAGTATAACGCATTTTCAAACCGATTCGACCTTAACCATTGATGTGCAGCCGTTTGCTAGTGAATTGGTTTTTTACCAGCATGACTGCGAGGCAACCAAAGGCGCACTTGAAAATGAGCAAGAAACACCCGCAGAAAGTATTTAAACCTTTGTTTTTTAGAAAAGCGGCGGGTTATGCGATGACTGCGCAGGGATAAGACCCTAAAATCTTAAGCATATTGACGCTGTTTTTTAATGCGTGCAGTGCCTTGGCGACTTTTTCATCTTCACAGTGTCCTTCAATATCAATAAAGAAAACATATTCCCATAAGCCTTGGCGTGAAGGCCTGGATTCAATATGCAGCATACCAATACCGTATTGAGCAAAAGGGGCGAGTATTTTATACAATGCGCCGGGCTGATTGCCCGTTGAAATCAGTAAGGAGGTTTTGTCGCGTCCTGTGGAGGTTGAGACTTGATGTCCGACAATAATAAAACGTGTGGTGTTATTAGGTTCGTCTTCAATATTACTGTCAATAATACTGAGTCCATACAGTTCCGCCGCCCCATGCGGGCCAATGGCGGCTTTATTGGCTTGATTAGCCACTAAGCGCGCGGCTTCTGTATTGCTGCTGACAGGGGTGCGAATGGCATTAGGCAGATGTTTATCGAGCCATAGACGGCATTGTGCTAACGATTGTTGATGTGAGTAAACTTCAGTGATAGTGTTGTGATCCTCAAAAGACGCCATTAAATTTTGATGAATCCGAACTTCCACTTCGCCGCAAATTTTTAACGGTGACACTAAAAAACGATCCAAGGT
This sequence comes from Methylococcales bacterium, assembly GCA_026398935.1. Classification (GTDB taxonomy): domain Bacteria; phylum Pseudomonadota; class Gammaproteobacteria; order Methylococcales; family Methylomonadaceae; genus SXIZ01. The sequence goes on along the minus strand of JAPLRW010000246.1, from coordinate 16,426 downwards.
GTGATTAATCACCCCTTCGGTAGAGTTTTCAACTGGAACAACGCCAAATTGACACTGTTCATTTTCAACCGTATTGAAAATATCCGCGATACTCACAGCGGGAACAGTGTTGACCGCATGGCCAAAATGCTTGTACGCTGCCTGCTGGGTAAAGGTGCCTTCAGGCCCTAGAAAAGCGACCTCTAAGGGTTTCTCTAGCGCCAGACAGGCGGACATGATTTCCCGAAAAAATCGTGCAATCGTGGCATCTGCCAACGGGCCTGCGTTTAGCTGCTGAATGCGCCGTAATACCAGCGCCTCACGATCTGGGCGATAAAAGCTGCCTTGTTCACCCGCCGCCAGTTTAGTCTTGGCAACTTCTATGGCACAGCTCGCACGTTGATTAATGAGGTGTAATAACTGCTCATCAATGGCGTCAATCTGGGTTCTTAATTCAGCTAAAGGAATCACTGCGGTCATAGTGTTGTTCGCTTGAATAGGTGGTTATGGTCTTGAATCTTAGGCATGCGGAGCAATTAATAAACCTCGTCGAGGTTCAATGGTGGGTTACGTCGCGTTTAAGCTTTTAACTTATATTAAGAAGCTGACTAACCCACCCTACAATACTAAATAGCTTACGTTAATGCGTCCGTTCAAATTCCGCCATAAAGTCAATTAATGCATTTACGCCTTCATTTGTCATGGCATTATAAATACTAGCGCGCATGCCGCCAATTGATCGATGGCCTTTTAATTCCATCAAACCTTGTTGTTCTGCACCTTCTAAGAATGCTTTTTCAAGGCTAGCATCGCTCAGTACGAATGGGACATTCATACGCGAACGGCAATCAGGCCGCACAGGATTACTATAGAGCGTTGAGGTATCAATAGCCGTATATAAATTGGCTGCCTTGCTGATATTTTTTTTCTCAATGGCATGAATGCCGCCTTCTGCTTTTAACCATTTCAGCACTAAACCGACCAAGTACCAATTATAAGTCGCGGGTGTGTTAATCATGGATGCATTTTTAGCTTGTTCGGCATAATTGAATACATCCGGTAGCTTAGCATCGACTTGACCCAGTAAATCTTCACGCACGATAACGACGGTAACACCTGCAGGCCCCATATTTTTTTGCGTACCGGCATAAATCAAACCAAACTGACTAACATCTACCGGACGTGACAAAATATTGGACGACATGTCGCATACCAGCGGCAAGCCTTCTGTATCAGGAATGTTATTAAATTCCACGCCATGAATGGTTTCATTAGAGGTGTAATGTAAATAAGCCGCTTGAGGATCCAACAACCATTCTTTCTGATTAGGAATCAAGGTGAATTTATTGGCCTCCGAGCTTGCTGATATTACAACCTCGCACAACCGCGCGGCATCGCTTGCAGCCTTCACAGACCACGCGCCAGTATTTACGTAACAGGCTTTGGTTTTACCCTGTAATAAATTTAAAGGAATATGCGAAAATTGCGCGGTAGCGCCGCCTTGTAAAAATAAAACCTTATAGTTAGCAGGCACGCCCAGCAGGCTTCTTAAATCACTCTCCAGTTCAGCAGCAATGCTTGAGAAATGCTTACCCCGATGACTCATTTCCATAACTGACATACCGCTGCCGTGCCAATCCAGCATTTCTGCTTTTGCTTGTGCTAAAACAGCTTCTGGTAGTTTAGAGGGACCAGCGCTAAAATTATATATGTTTGTCATTAGGATTCTTCTCCGGATTCGTCACTGTTATCTTCAGATATTGATTCAACCGCGTCAATCACGACGCCGTCATCTTGAGCATCTAGCATATCTTCGGCATCTGAGTCATCTTCATCCCCAAGTCCTTCGATGCGATCAACACCCACCACTTTTTCTTGTTTATCCAGTCGGATAACGCGTACTCCTTGCGCATTTCGACCGACCACGGAAATCTCAGCCACACGGGTACGTACTAATGTACCACCATCAGTGATTAACATGATTTCATCCTGATCAGACACCAGTACCGCACCCACCACTGCGCCGTTACGTGCGGAGGTTTGAATCGCAATAATACCTTGTCCGCCACGATTATGGCAGGTGAATTCTTCCAGACGGGTACGTTTGCCGAAACCATTTTCGGTGATATTTAATACCGTACCTTCACTGGAAATGATTAAAGCAATCACGCGTTGATCGTCTTTTAAGCGAATGCCGCGCACGCCTGCCGCTGTACGTCCAGTAGAACGAACATCTTCTTCATTAAAACAGATCGCCTTACCGGAACTGGTAAATAATAATACATTCTGCTGGCCATCGGTAATAGCAACACCGACTAAACGGTCATTATCACGCAAGCCAATGGCAATTTTCCCATTTGCTGGCTGCCGTTCAAATTCTTTTAACGGGGTTTTTTTAACCGTACCACTGGAGGTAGCCATTAAAATAAATTTGTCTTCGGTGAATTCTTTAATCGGCAAGAGGGCGTTGATTAACTCTCCCTGCTCTAATTGCAGTACATTGACAAACGGCTTACCTCGTGATGAACGGCTGGCAATCGGTAAGTGATACACTTTAAGACCATATACTTTTCCTAAAGAGGAGAAGCATAAAATAGTATCGTGGGTGTTGGCGATAATTAATTTATCGACAAAATCCAGCTCTTTAGTAGCCGTGGCTGACTTACCGCGTCCGCCGCGTTTCTGGGCTTTATAATCCGTTAACGGCTGAGCTTTAACATAACCTTCGTGCGACATGGTCACCACCATGTCTTCTTCGGTAATTAAATCTTGTTCTGATAAGTTTAAGTGATCAACAACAATCTCGGTGCGTCGTGCATCAGAGTATTCGTCTTTAATGGCGACTAATTCTTCGCGAATGATCTCCATTAAACGCACATCATTACCGAGAATAAATAAATACTCGTCAATTAATTCAAGAAGTTGTTGGTATTCGCCAACAATTTTTTCTTGTTCTAAACCGGTTAAACGATGCAGGCGCAACTCTAAAATGGCTTGGGCTTGTACGTCTGATAAACGATATAGACCGTTGATCAGTCCAAACTCCAATGACAACTCTTCAGGGCGAGAACGATCAGCATCAGTACGGTCTAACAGCGCCGATACTAGACCTGCGTCCCAAGACTCCGCTAATAATCCTAACTTTGCTTCTGCGGAGGTTTGTGAGCTTTTAATCAAGGCAATCATTCTGTCGATATTCGCCAGAGCAATCGCCAATCCTTCCAAAATGTGCGTACGCTCTCTGGCTTTACGCAATAAATACATGGTTCGGCGCGTGACAATTTCACGTCGATGGTTAATAAAAGCATGCAGGATTTCAAATAAATTCATGCAGTACGGTCTACCGCCCAGTAGAGCGACCATATTTAAGCCAAAAACGGTTTGTAATTGCGTTTGCTTATAAAGATTATTCAGCACGACTTCCGGCACTTCGCCACGACGTAGCTCAATGACCATACGCATGCCGTCTTTATCTGATTCGTCACGCAAGCCGGAAATGCCTTCTAATTTGGTTTCCTTAACCATTTCAGCAATTTTTTCCAGCAAACGCGCCTTGTTCACTTGATACGGTAATTCCGTGACAATAATCGCTTGTCTGCTGCTGTCACCAATATCTTCAAAATGACAACGGGCGCGAATATGTACTTTGCCACGACCGGTGGTGTAGGCGTTATAAATACCGGCAGCGCCATTAATGATCGCCGCGGTGGGGAAATCAGGGCCTGGAATATGTTCCATTAATTCAGGAATACTGATGTCCGGTTGATCAATCATCGCCAAACAAGCGCTGACCACTTCAGATAGATTGTGTGGTGGGATATTGGTTGCCATACCGACAGCAATACCAGACGAGCCATTAATCAATAAATTGGGAACCCGTGTCGGCAACACCGTCGGTTCAGATTCTGAATCGTCATAGTTGGAGGCAAAATCAACGGTCTCTTTATCCAAATCGGCCAATAATTCATGCGCGATTTTTGACATACGCACTTCGGTATAACGCATCGCTGCCGGTGGGTCGCCGTCAACACTGCCAAAATTTCCTTGTCCATCTACCAGCATGTAGCGCAACGAAAACGGTTGTGCCATGCGCACGATAGAATCATAGATGGCGGTATCACCATGTGGATGATATTTACCGATTACATCCCCGACTACACGCGCTGATTTCTTATAGGGTTTATTCCAATCATTACCCATTTCATTCATGGCATACATCACGCGGCGATGCACTGGCTTTAAGCCATCTCTCACATCGGGTAGGGCTCGACCAACAATTACGCTCATGGCGTAATCAAGGTAGGACTGCTGCATCTCGTCTTCGAGATTAACGGGGATAATTTCTTTTGCGAAGTCTGACATTGATCCGACACTACCTTTCATAAATGCAGATTAAAAAAACAGTAATCTACAGCTTCCATAACTTACAACAAACCCAAAAACAGCTTAAATAGCATCCATTTTTTATAAATGCCCAAGCCTGCCTAGTGGCGTTAAGAACAAGGGGATTATAACAAATTACCCCGCGCTACGCTGTACGATTATTACTGCGTGAACAACTCGGTTAAAAAGTTTTGCATGGCACACCAAGAACGTCGGTCTGCAACAGGGTTGTATTTGTAAGTGTTGCTCAGTTCTGGATCAGTTGCGCGCGGATTCGTGAATGCGTGTACGGTATGTCCGTAGGTATGCACTTGCCAATCGACGGCGGCAGCTGTCATTTCATGTTGAAATGTTTGCAGTTGCTGGGCGGGAGCTAAGGGGTCTTCATTGCCGTGTAACGCCAACACCTTGGCTTTAATAGGGGGGTGTTGACTGTTTGTCGGCGCATCGAGTAAACCATGAAAGCTCACTACACCTAGCACATCCGCCCCGGAGCGCGCCAAATCCAGTACACATAAGCCACCAAAACAATAGCCAATCGCCGCAATCCGGCTATCATCGACCCACGGTAATAAGCGCAGGGCTTTTAGTGCGGCATTAATACGCTTTTGCAAGGCCTCCCGATCATCCATGAAAGGTTGCATTAATGCCCCATTTTCTTCGGGTGATGTACCCAGGACACCTTTACCATACATGTCCAAGGCAAACCCAACATAACCTAAAGCTGCCAGTTGTTTGGCTTTTTCAGCAACAAAGTCATCACGCCCTCCCCACATATGGCTGATCAAAACGGCTGGTCTTCTGCCGACTATTGCATCATCAACGGCAAAAAAAGCCTCCAGCACCACGTCATCATCCAGATAATGCACGGTATTTGATAGGATAGTCATGGTTTATTCCTTACTGTTAAACGCATTATTAAACATGGCGCTCAGCTCGCACCGTGGCTAAAAAACCCTGTGCAGCGGCCTCAGTCAGATCCAGTACCCGTTCAAAACCATATTGACCACCGTAATAGGGATCGGGTACTTCACGTAGATCCAAGTTAGGTGCATAATCCAAAAATAACCGGATTTTGTGCTGGTATTCTACGGGGCAGGCTTCTATAAGCAGTTTGTAGTTATCATCATCCATCGGCAAGACATAATCGAAGTTTTCAAAATCATTCGTTGCCACTTTGCGCCCACGCAGTTTTGACAAATCAATGCCTCTTGCGCTTGCCGCTTTTTGCGCCCGCGCATCAGGTTCAGCGCCAACATGATAAGCATGCGTTCCAGCGGAATCAATGCTGAAAAGTGCTTGCAGGTGTTGATCGGACAAAAGCTTAGCAAACACGCCTTCTGCGGTAGGTGAGCGACAAATATTTCCCATACACACAAACAACACTTTTATTTTTTGCATAGCTTCTTTTTACTCGTAAAGTTATTACACAACAGCGAGATACGTATCAAGCCGCCGCGCATTTTAATAGGGCATTATAAGCGATTATTTATATGGCTTAGTCGTAATTTTACATATTCCTGCTATAGTCATTGGAACGATTCATAGGCGTAACTGGCTTATAACTTAAGTGACATAACACAGCGAGATTTACATGAGAACAATGAACTGGAATTCGATAGGCGTTAAGGTGGTGTCTATCACTATGCTAACGCTGGCCACTATTTCTATCGGCTTATTGGTTGTTTTTTACGCCTCAGAAAAACAAAAAATGATTGATCAGGAAATTGAGCACTCTAACATTGTGCTACAAGTCTCCGAGTCTATTCAAGAAAACGTTCTGTCTAAATGGGCGTCTGGTATATTCTCAACCGAGTTACTTAAAAATATGCTGCAACAGGATCCTGAAAAAGCTAAGCAAAGCATCTTAGTCACCGTTCCCGTTGCCAATGCGTGGGAAGCATTGCAGTTGAAAGCAAAGGAGGGTGGTTTTCGTTTTAAAGCGCCAAGGGTAGGGGCTCGTAATCCTGCTAACGAAGCGGATGCCATTGAGCAACAAGCATTACAGCACTTTGCAGCTTCGCCAAGCAATAGCGAGTACAGTTATGTGGATGAAGAAAAACAAGAGCTGCGCGTCTTCCATGCCGTGCGATTATCACAACAGTGTGAGGTCTGTCACGGTGATCCTGCCACATCAGAAAGACTTTGGGGGAATTCTGAAGGTAAGGATATTTTGGGTTATAAAATGGAAAATAAACACGCTGGTGATCTACACGGCGCGTTTGAAATTATTAAACCCTTAGGTAATCTCTATGCCATCGTAAACACTAAAATCATGCAAGCCGCTTTCTTTGCTACTGTCGGTTTATTGATTATTATGGCAACCGGTTACTACGCGATGAGTGTCATTATTATATCGCCATTGACTAATTTAGCCCTTAAGTTGCAAGATATAGCCAGTGGTCATGGTGATTTAAAAGCCAGACTTGATCCCGTCGGTAAGTCTGAATTCGCTTGGGTGGCGGGTAGTTTCAACAAATTTGTGAAGAAAATTGCTAAAACGGTTGATGAAATCAATCACACCAGTGATCAATTAACGGCAGCTTCGCAGCAATTGCTGATGATTACGCGCTCTGCCATGGCAGGAGTTGATCGGCAACAGGCTGAAACCACACAGGTTGCTTCAGCAATGGAGGAAATGACGGCGACGGTGCAAGAAGTGTCCATGCATGCCTTTAAAGCCTCAGCCGCCGCCGCTACAGCAGACAGTGATGCTGTTGCCAGTAAAAACATCATTCATGAAGCCATTAAGGGCATTCATTTATTAGCATCAGAAGTAGACTCTGCGGCAATGGTCATGAAAGAACTAGAATCCGATAGTAACAGTATTGGGGAAGTACTGAGCACTATTCAAGGCATAGCGGAACAAACTAACTTACTTGCCTTAAACGCAGCGATTGAAGCCGCACGAGCGGGTGAACAGGGGCGTGGATTTGCGGTGGTTGCGGATGAGGTTAGAACATTGGCCAGTCGCACCCAAAATTCTACACTGGAGATCCAAAAAACCATTGAGCGCTTACAGTCGCGTGCGGAGCAAGCCTCTAAAGTGATGGAAAATGGTAAGAAACGTGCGACGGCGAGCGTAGAACAAGCGGCCTCCTCTGGCGTAGCCATGGAAGGTATTAGTGCAAAAATAGACAGTATCAGTGATATGAATAACCATATTGCCAGTGCAGCAGAAGAGCAAAGTGCGGTTGCAAAAGAAATTAACCGTAATATCAATAACATTAGTCAAGTAACGCTTGAAACATCCAGTGGCGTACATAAGTCTGCTATTGCTTGCCAAGAATTACTGGAGCTTGCCCAGCAGCTTAAAGCCAGTATTTCTCAATTTAGAACCTAACCATTAGCGGCCTCTGCTACCCACCCAACTGGGTAGCAGAGGGTCGGCGCTTATTTTATACGGCAGCCACATGCTGACTGGAATGCTAAGGCAAAGCTTACTTGGGATTAGGCGCTTGTAAGTAACCTTCTGATTGCATTTCAATGAGTCTTGACACAGTGCGTTTAAATTCAAATGCGCCGTCTTCTGCACAATACAATTCTTCTGCTGGAACCTCCGCGCTACAAATTAATTTGATTTTATGTTCGTAGAGTACATCAATCAATGTACTAAATCGACATGCTTCATTGCGTTTGTCCGCCGTGAGTTTCGGAATATCTGCCAAAATTAACGTGCTAAATTGGTAAGCGATGTGTAAATAATCCGCTGATCCCAGTGGTTGCCCACATAATTCTGTAAACGACGATAAGGCAATATCACCATGCACAGCCGTCAATTTAATGATTCGGCCTAATAGGCGTATTTCTCCGGGGCGTTTGGGTGCATCGTTGGTTAATTTGGTATTACGCAATTCAGCAATGCTGGATGTTTGTTTGAGTCATAGGATAAACAGTAGCAACAACTCCCGCTGCAGCCCGTACAGATAGAGATGGTCGGGAGAATAATTGGAGGTGATTACCACAACCAAACCTAATGCGAATAAGCGCTTAAACAAGCGACCTAACAGCATCGCATCCGTAATGTCTTTAACGAAAAACTCATCAAAACACAGCAAATGCACAGAACTTACCATTTCTTGCGCCAGTACGTTAATTAAATCCTGCTGATTTCCCTGTCGCAAAGCATGCAACCTCGCATGTATTTCCTGCATAAACGCGTGAAAATGTACGCGGCGTTTTTTTTTCAAGGGACAGGTGCTGTAAAAGAGATCCATCAGCATGGATTTTCCACCACCGACAGTACCATGAATGTAAATATTCTGAGCAGGTGCTGGCGGCGTTAAAAATAATTTTTGAGCGGTTTTTTTATTCTCGTATGCCTCTCTAAGCAATAGCTTTTCCAAAAGATCTTGGAGTTGCTCAAGCACAACCACTTGCGCCGCATCATATTTTATATGCTGCTGAGTAACTTGTTCTTGATAACGTTGCATTACATTAAGGTGTTTATCGGGCAGCGATTCAATACTGCCAGACACAGCTTGTTGCAAAATTTTTTTTAGCATTGGTAGCGAAGTGCCTGCGCAAGAAACCGTTTAAAATCCAGTCTTTTAAAAACTGGATTAGACGTTAAGTCATTCAATTTAAACGGTAACGTTGAAAAATTTACGTTAAGTCAACTTGCTCAGCCTTATTTTTAAAGCTATCAAGTTGATTAAAGTTCAAATAACGATAAGTATCCTCACTGGACTCAGCATTCATTTGCATAGCGTGCATGTACTCTTCAAAGGTGGGGATTTTACCCAAAATTGAGCACACCGCCGCCAACTCGGCGGAGGCTAGATACACATTGGCACCATTGCCTAAGCGGTTAGGAAAGTTACGTGTAGAGGTTGAAACAACGGTGGCATTTTCGGCAACCCGTGCTTGATTACCCATACACAACGAACACCCCGGCATTTCTAAACGCGCACCTGCGTTATTAAAGGTTGTGTAATAGCCTTCTTCGGTTAATTGGCTGGCATCCATCTTAGTCGGCGGGGCAATCCACAGCGTAGTGGGTAACGCGCCACGTTGTTTTTCCAATAATTTACCCGCTGCTCGAAAATGGCCAATATTGGTCATACACGAACCCAAAAAGACTTCATCAATTTTTGTTCCCGCAACCGCCGATAAGGTTTTAACATCATCAGGATCATTGGGGCAGGCAACAATGGGTTCTTTAATGCTGTTGAGATCAATCTCAATAATCTCCGCATACTCTGCATCGGCATCTGGCTCTAATAGTACGGGATTATTCAGCCATTCCTGCATGCTGTTGATGCGCTGGGTAAGGGTTCTGCGGTCTCCGTAGCCTTCCCCAATCATCCATTTTAATAAGGTGATATTAGAATTGAGGTATTCACGAATAGGTGCTTCATTTAAACGAATGGTACAGCCACCTGCTGAACGTTCGGCTGATGCATCGGAGAGTTCAAACGCTTGCTCTACTTTTAAATCCGGTAAGCCTTCAATCTCAAGAATGCGTCCAGAAAAAACATTTTTCTTACCTTGCTTAGCAACGGTTAACAGTCCGCGTTCTATGGCTACCAAAGGAATAGCATTGACTAAATCACGTAAGGTTACACCGGGTTGCATTTCACCTTTAAAGCGTACCAGTACCGATTCCGGCATATCTAATGGCATTACACCTGTTGCTGCAGCAAAAGCCACTAAACCGGAACCTGCCGGAAAAGAAATGCCTATCGGGAAGCGTGTATGAGAATCCCCACCCGTACCCACTGTGTCGGGTAATAACATGCGGTTAAGCCACGAGTGAATAATACCATCACCCGGACGTAAGGATACCCCACCGCGAGTCATCATGAAGTCCGGCAGTGTATGTTGCATCTCAACGTCAACCGGTTTAGGGTAGGCGGCAGTGTGACAAAAGGATTGCAGTACCAAGTCCGCTGAGAATCCGAGGCAAGCCAGATCCTTTAATTCATCACGGGTCATAGGCCCCGTGGTATCTTGCGATCCAACCGTGGTCATATGTGGTTCACAATAGCTAAAAGGACGCACACCTGCAACACCACAGGCTTTTCCGACCATTTTTTGTGCGAGCGTAAAGCCTTTGGTACTCATCGCGGTATCGGCAGGGCGACGAAATACGGTTGATGGCTCTAATTTTAATGCTTTGCGCGCCCGATCCGTTAAGCCTCGCCCAATGATGAGCGGAATCCGACCACCAGCGCGCACTTCATCCAGAATAATATCGGTTTTTAATGAGAATTTGCATAGTACATCATTGCTGTCGTGACGTTTAATCAGACCATCATAGACATAAATATCAATGATATCGCCCATGTTAAGCTTAGCTACATCACATTCAAATGGTAATGCGCCTGAATCTTCCATGGTATTAAAAAAGATTGGCGCAATGTTACCGCCGATACACACGCCGCCATCACGTTTATTTGGGATGTAAGGAATATCATTACCTATAAACCATAGCACCGAATTGGTTGCTGATTTACGTGAAGAGCCTGTGCCAACAACATCCCCAACATAGGCAACAGGAAAACCTTTTTGTTTGAGGTCTGCAATTTGTTGTTCTGCGTTAGTAATGCCTTCACGCGGATTTTTAAGCATCGCCTTCGCATGCAACGGAATATCGGGTCTTGACCATGCATCCGGCGCAGGCGAGAGGTCATCGGTATTGGTTTCACCCGTCACTTTAAAGACGGTCACGGTCATTTTTGCAGGCACATCCGGTTTACGCGTAAACCATTCAGCGTCAGCCCAAGCGTTAAGCACCTGTTTGGCAAAGATGTTACCTTTATCGGATTTTTCTTTAACATCATGAAACGCTTCAAAAACCAATAAGGTATGCGACAAGACTGTTGCTGCAATCGGTGCTAAGGTTGCGTTATCCAGTAGGTCTATTAATGGCGCAACGTTATACCCTCCGAGCATAGTACCCAGTAATTCAGTGGCGGTTACAGGGCTTAGAATAGGCGATTGTGCTTCACCTTTGGCGATGGCGGCTAAAAAACCGGCTTTAACATACGCGGCCTCATCAACCCCGGCGGGTATGCGATTGGCTAATAAGTCCAAGAGAAAGGCAGTTTCGGCAACTGCTCCATGCGTTGCTCTACCTCCTGCGTCCATGCAGTCGTCGGCAACTGCTCCATGCGTTGCTTTATCTCCTGAGTCGTCATTTAAGGGGGGGTGTTTAATTAATTCAACTAAAGCCGCAGTTTGTTCGGCATTCAATGGCTTTGGGACAATGCCTTCAGCAGCGCGTTCTGCAACGTGTTTTCGGTAGATTTCTAACATAGTATTATCCTTGGAAATAAATTAAAACAATTCGTCACGCATCTCGTAAGAGACCGCTGTATCTATTAAAAAAGTATAAAGCCCAGTTTTTTAGACGGCTAATTTACAACCAGCCTTTGCGTTTAAAAAACCAATACGGTGCAATACCCGCCAATAACATCAACGCTAAAGCGCCAGGATAACCTAATTGTAAATTAAGTTCGGGCATGTGTTGAAAATTCATGCCATAAATACTGGCAACAAGGGTAGGGGGCAGAAAAACCACGGCAGCAATAGAAAAAATTTTAATGATTTTGTTTTGCTCTATATTAATGAAGCCTTGGGTAGAGTCCATTAAAAAGTTGATTTTATCGAATAAGAACGTGGTATGTGACATTAACGTATCCACATCGCGCATGATTTCGCGTGCCGTTTCTTGCAATTCGGGATGGCGGCGCAGATGGCGTTGTAAAAAAGAGATAGAGCGCTGCGTATCCATTAAACACAAACGAATTTTACCGTTACTGTCTTCGAGCTTAGCCAGTTGATCAATAGCATTTTCAAGATCGGAGTTCATCTCTTCCAGTACCAGATAACTGACGTCCTCCAGTTTTCGATGGATGTCTTCCAGTGCATCGGCGAGATTTTCAACTTTTTGCTCAAAGATGGTCACGATTAATTCTTGAGGTGAGTCAACCGTGACTTGTCCACGTCGGATGCGCATGCGCAACAGCCTAAAATCTGCAAGACTGCCTTCCCGTAAGGTAATCAAGCGCTCATTCTGTAAGATAAAGGCTACCGTCGCAGTATCGTGTCGGCCTTCTGTCAGTGCTAGAAACAAAGAGCGCACATGAATGCCCGTGTGATCAGTAAAATAACGTGCTGACGATTCAATTTCTTCCACATCGTCCGACTCCGGTAATTCAGTACGCAGAAATGCTTGCAGCTCTTGGCGTTCAGTATCGCTAGGATCATGAGCATCAATCCAGGACGCGGTTGCTACCGATTGTTTAAGCTGCTCTTCGGGGAGCGATGATTGCTCCTTAAGTGTGCCATTGTTAATGGTAAATAGTCTTAACATGAATGGGTTTCTATGGTTTAGAGAGGGCTCTTAAGCATTCATGTCGACCTCTGCTGATAAACATAAATTGAGATAACAGGTCATTCTGGTTAGTTTTTCCATTTGGAAAAAATATAACAGCCACCTGAAATAACCGCGGTCACTGTTGCAATAGTGGCAATAATCGGCGCCATGGTTATGATCAATGGCGGATCGCTGATGCCCATAAATACCGCGAAAGCCGATAATCCACTCGGTTCAGCAGCGGATGCTCCGATACTGACAACGGTGGAAATGATGCCCAGCGTCATCGAAAGGTCTTCCGCGCGCTTGGCAACTTTTGCATGGGTTCGTTCTATTGGGTCGCTCATGGTTCGTTCACACGTTAATAAAAAAGTCGTTTTTATTGTCCACAATGGATTGCGGCCATTGGTCTTACATTTACTATAAATAAGTGATGTAGAGTAACGCATTGCGTATTATTTTTAAAGCATCACTGTAAATCAAACGCAAATTAAAATATGCGCTGTCCAGACCGTTTGGGCAATGCCAATAGGTGGTTTTTTTGTAGCGTGAGGATTTTAGGTATGGCACATTAAACGGCGTAAGCGATGCGTGTGGGGTGCTTGGTATTGAACAGTATTAATGTACTTCAGAAAAGGGGGAAAGCCATTGTTATATATGTTTTTGGTGGGGAATGTCTCTAGCTGAGATTAGTTGCGACGCTTGCCAGCAGGTTAGTGAAGACAAGCGTGCAGTCTACTTGCGTGGGTATTTTTTGCTTAGGCTGCTTTAACCTGATTCCGGCCATTTTGTTTGGCTAAATACATGGCGTGATCGGCGCGTTGTACCAAGGATGTACCGGTATCATCCACTTGCAGCGTGCTAACGCCTAGACTGGCAGTGATGTCTAATACGTTAGTACCATAAGCCAGTGTATGGCTGTTAATTTCATTGCGAATGCGTTCGGCTATGATTTCAGCACCCTCTTTATTGGTGTCACTGAGCACTACGACAAACTCTTCTCCACCATAACGAAAAACAATGTCTGTTTCACGTATTGCTTGTTTTATCCAACTCGCAACGGAGCTGAGTGCAAAGTCGCCACAGGCGTGACCATAACTGTCATTGAGCACTTTAAAATGATCGATGTCCAAGAAGATCACTGATAATTGCCGATGATTACGTTTCGCCAATTGCAGTTCACGATTAAGGGTATCATTAAAGGCGGTTCTATTACTTACCTTGGTGAGAGGGTCGGTATAGGCCATTTTTAATGCGTGATGAAATAGCGTTGCGTTTCTTAAGGGGTAGCACAGTAAGACTAACAATGTTTCCAGTTTTTTTATTTCAGCTTGTAAAAACCGGCTGTTACGCATTATTTTTAATTCACCGAGTGATTGATCTTCAAATTTCAACGCATAGGTAAAGGAATGGCGAGTGGCTATACCACTGTTAATAGACAATCCAAAGGTTTCATTTTCGTATTCATAGCCACTATGTGGAATGGTGCTTTGAATTTTATTGCTAAAAATAGCAATCAGTTCATTAAATTCCAGTGTTGTTTGTAGGGCGCTGCTAATGAAATAATCATTTAAGTCTACAGATTTTTTGGTTTCAAGCGTATTTTTGCTAACAATCGCTAGATGGGCTGATTTATTGATCATGGCGGCTTCCTCAAAATATTGAGCGGGTGAGATAGCCTTAATAAAGCGAATAGTGTGCCAAGTTAAAATTGTATAATAAAAACAAAGTATTATTTATTTTATTGCCCTGCTGCTGGCAATTTTTTGCCGTTTTCTTATCCGTTCGGCAGTGCTGATGTCGGTTGGGGGGAATGCGGTGAGCCATGCGTTCTTTTCACTGTTGGGCGAACAACGATCGAATGCTTGTGTCGATGATTTTAATTTTTGGGTAGCACCGTGTGTATGCTGTCAAAATGATGACGCCTAATAATCTGTGCAGACAACTTTGTTACGCCCTGTTTCTTTAGCGTTGTAAAGCGCCTGATCCGCTCTTATAAGAAAAGTTTCTGCATTATCATTCGCTTGTAGCACTGAAATGCCAATGGAAACTGTTATTTTACCGAGTGGCTCACCATTATCTTTTCTCTTTAATACGCTGTTCTCAAGGGCATTTTTAATGGTATTGGAGATAGTGAATGCTTCTGCCCTAGTAGTGTCTGGCATGATAATCGTCATTTCTTCGCCACCGTAGCGGGCAACATAATGCTGATCATTAGCGTGTTTTTTCATGAGCGCGGCAACGAATTGGATGACCTTGTCCCCAACAACATGGCCGTAGAGATCATTGACACGTTTAAAATGATCAATATCCAACAAGCATAAACAGGTAGAACCTTTATGGGGTTGTTCAAAGAGTGCCGCCAATGCCTGATCAAATGCGTGTCTATTTAATAAGCCTGTTAACGCATCGGTGGTGGCGACTTGCCGAACGTGCGTTAGCTCTTGGCGCATTTTCTCTAATTCCTGGTGAGCATTATCCAGTTTTATTTGCATGCTTTGTGTGGCTTCAGTCAGCGAATGGGTTTCCTGAATAATCTGCTGTAATGTGACACTGAGCTCATCGGCATTGGAAACATGCTCTAACAATACGGTATTTTTTTGGAAACTAAGTTGCGCACTGTCTGCCTTAGTGTGCGTTTCTTGGATAGCATTACTGGTTTTTCCTATAAGTGTCTGAATTTGATCATTAATTTTCTCAAAAGACGCGACCGATGTATTGCAGATGTATTTTTTATACAGTGCTAAGCTGGTAGCGGCATCAAAAGGGCTTTTATCACGAATCAATACGTCAACTGCCGTGGATAATTGAGGGTTTTTTTCGGTAACGACTTCGTACCAGATAGCATAATTAATCGGTGTTGCGGGGGTTTGATGTTGAACCATTAATTGGAGAATTTTTCGAAGATAGCCCGTATTTAGCGCGGGCGAAAAATCATAATGTGGCAAAAAAGAAATAGTATCGGACATTTTAAACAAACCAGGGTCATTAAATAGAAAATCACATGTTTAAACAAATATGACATCACGCATAGGCAACTTTAGCAGTTTAATGAAATTTGTGTAGGATTTAAACTGACGTTGATTAAATAAAAATAAACGTCAGTTATTGATAAATGGCTTAGGCTACAGCGTGCCTAGATAGGCCGCCAGCTGATCCATGTCGGTATCGGATAAGTTTGCTGAAATGGCTTGCATTGGGCCACTTTTACGTG
This sequence comes from Methylococcales bacterium, assembly GCA_026398935.1. Taxonomy (GTDB): domain Bacteria; phylum Pseudomonadota; class Gammaproteobacteria; order Methylococcales; family Methylomonadaceae; genus SXIZ01. Next base: position 527 of record JAPLRW010000246.1, on the reverse strand, counting down.
TGCCTGCTTTAAAACTCTGTAACTGTTTGACTAAATACGCCGCATGTTGACCACTTAGCTTTGGAATCATGCCGCGACCTGCAAATGAGGCAGTATGGCAACCTGAACATTGTCCCGCTTTGCTTGCGCCTTGTGCGGCTAATGTGGCATTGCCGCCCGTGCTTTTCATTTTGCGCCCAGTGAAGTAAGCCGCAACATCGATAATATCGCTATCACTGAGATTTTTTACTTGCGACGGCATAATAGGATTAGTGCGTTTATTATCGCGATAAGCGGTTATTTGAGCCGTTAAATAAGCGGCTTGTTGACCTGCTAATGTAGGCACTAAAGGATTAGTGCTGTTGCCTTCTTGGCCATGACAGCTAAAACAAGCGGTTGCTTTTCGCTCGCCAGCGACGATATCGGCTGCAAAAAGAGTGCTACAAAATACGCTGTATAAACCAAACCCTAGAATAGACTGAATTGCTCTGTTCATCATAATATCCTCGTTTAGAATGAATGCAGTAATGTACTGACACGACATAGAT
>JAPLRW010000121.1 GCA_026398935.1 Methylococcales bacterium | reverse complement strand
GATTTTCCTTATCATGGTTTGGCCTTCCAATGGCAAACGCCTGTGCCATTTTAAAATTTAAAATCCATATTATATCCTGACTGTCAATGCGTAACTTCTATTCACTTAAACGCTTAGCATCCGGTTTACGTTCAATAATAATATTGTCACTCATGCTCATGTTTTAATCCTGATTAGGTCTATTTTTAAAATAAGACGTACGTGGCATAACGCTTTAAAGCAATGAATCGCCACACCAGAGCAACTAAGCTGTCAGCCTATAAATAGCAGACAAAAAAATACCCCGAACCAGTCGAGGTATTTTTAGCCAACGACTAACGAATAATTTATACGTTGTTCGCTGCGAACGGATGTTTAGCAGTTGATTTTTGAGCAACAACTTCAGCAGCAGTAGGAGTACCTGCAACTGCACGTTTAATAGACGCTTTAGTTGCATCGTAGTTGTTTTTTTCAATTGCAGCGTTATCTTCTGCTAACCAATGAATAAACACACCAACAGAAATAAATAAGTCATCTGCTTCATCAGCTGGAATAGTGCCGTCTTCAACACAATCAGCAACAGCCATTGCAACACCACGTTGTGCTGGGCCAAACATTTGTACTGCTTGTTTAGAACCTTTGATAGTTACTTTGTTAAACATAACAGTTGAAGGTTTAACCATCAAGTTAGGCGCAACAACCGCTAATAAACTAGAAAAACCATCTTTGTTGTTCGTTAAGCAATTAGCAAATGCTGTTTCAGCAGCTGAACCGCGTGGCCCAATCAATAAGTCAATGTGAGCAACTTCGTTACCATCACCGTTTAAAGATTCACCTACGCGCAAGTTATTGATTTTAGCCATGCTATTTTATCCCCTTTGGAATTTTTTTAAATGAAAAAATGAAGCTAACATTAGTACCGCTAATATATGTTAAGATAAATTAATACCTTAGCAACATCAAATAGTATTAAGAAAATCTATTAGTGAAACCGCCAAGAGTGTTGCTACCGTTATATCAGCCATTGTCCCTGGGTTAATTTTTTTAAGCTTAAACTCCTTATCTACGTCTGCAAACAACGCTTGTAATAGCTCAGGTTTAGAAGAATTAATCAGCGCAGCATGTAACGACAACATCCTTGCAGCAACTAATGCAGTATACCGATCACCGTACTTTCGCTCGATGTGACTATCAGGATAACGACTTAACAATCCCGTGTAAACCAAGACGGTTGCCCAATCTTTCTTACCCCACCGATCGAAGCCTTCATTATACCTTAAAACACCAAAATCAAAAACATCTTTAAAATTTGTAATATATTGCAAAGCAATACGATCCTTGTGACTTACAAGCTGCATTGCTTGCCGTAACGTCACCGTGGGAGTGGCATTAACATCCTGCTCATCGACTTGACCCAAGCCACCAGGAGCCGCCAACCGAATGGCTTTAAAAACCCACTCGGCATCGCTCTGCGTCGTATTGTTCAAAACATCTGCCAAAGCCTGTTGAAAATTAACGCTTTGATTAACATGCTCAGCCGCTTGCAACAAGGGCGCACATAGCAGGACAATACCCAAGTTAGTATTACAGCCAACCGCATCACGCGTAGCCTGCACTGCGTAGTATATTTTCTCGCCTAAACTGTATTTAGGATCGCATAAACTACTGCCGCTGGCATCTGCACTGACCCTGAAGTCCTGCACACACATATCATGCCCATCGGCGTAAACACTGACATTACCAGGCTTAAAAGCCTGCAATTCAAGCTCACAGGCATCTCGGTAAAAATCACACAATACTTGTCGTGAAATCATGTCATTCTCTCGCTTAAGCTTGCGTCACTTAAATAACGCAACAGTAAATCATCCACCATTAACTGCGCAAGGTTAAGATCACAAACGCTTTGTAAGCCTTTCCAAGCGGGGATGCTATTAACTTCAATAATCGTATAGTTCCCCTGCTGATCCTGAATAATATCAACACCCGCATAATCCATCTGTAAAGCCTGAGTTGCCAACACAGCCAATCGCGCCATGTCAGCATCTGCCGCTATACTTTCACAACTAGCGCCGCGAGCAACATTATTTAACCAAGATATTCCTTTACGCCGCATGGATGCAACAACGTGACCATTAATAACAAACACGCGCACATCTGAAAAACCCACGCCACCACACTGAACAAAACGTTGTAAATAATAAATGCCACGCGAACTGGTTAACCAAAATAAATCCGTCATTTTTTCGATACGCCGAATACCTTCACCTTGTGATCCAAACAAAGGTTTACTGATTACCATCCGTCCCTGATGTAACTCATTTTCGATGATACATAGCGCCTCATCTCGATCACGCATTTCCCATGTAACAGGGGTTGGCAGCCCAGCTTGCTGTAATAAAAAACTGGTCATGCCTTTATCAACACTTTTTTCAATCGCATAAGCATCATTGTAAACAGGTATACCCAGTATTTTTAATGCATGCAAAATATCCAAAAAAAATACGACTTCTTCAAGAGAGCCACCTGGCACACCTCTTACAAAAACAGCAGCAGGCAATTTATCCTCAAACCCTGGAATCATTATTGGTAATGAATGCCCATCGGTAACCAATTTACATTTTGTTAACGAAACATACTCAGCCACATATCCACGTAAGCTAAACGCAAGTTTTAATTGCTGACCATGCCAGCCAGGATCATCTGTAAAAATCGCAACGCGCGCTACATTCATTATTGCTTACCCATAAGCGTAATGATCCCTGCAAAAAGCGAGGGCAAAAAAAAACCCAAGCGTTATGCTTGGGTTTAGTATTAAAAGCTTGGCAATTCCCTACTTTCACATGACAAACTGTCACACTATCATCGGCGCTAAGCGGTTTCACTTCCGAGTTCGGGATGGG
>JAPLRW010000099.1 GCA_026398935.1 Methylococcales bacterium | reverse complement strand
CTACCTGTAACGATTACTCGCCAAGCACATCGTGCGGGGAAATTGCAGGCGGATCTTTCATGTGGGCTTTACGGGATGCCGTTGCAAAAGCGGGTTATTATAAAACCGGTGCTGCCGCAACTACCTACTACTGGCAATTAACGCAAGAAATTAATAACGCCTGCGAGCAAAAATTACTGACGTGTTCAGCCGAAAGACATACCTTACTCCCTATTATTGATCGCGATGATATAGGTTATATCTTTACGGCATTTATCACGGGCATAAACGAAATCATATGCCCGACTATTTACCAGCCTGAATCAATGCGGGCATATTGGGTTCTTTTTGGTAGTAGTGGTGATAACAGCGCTATTGACTATTTTTCAACCATCATTCATGACCCTATTGCACCACTCGAACATTCCAATGAGCACGCACGCTACAGCAAAAATATGCAGAAAAATAAGCAGATTAAGATATTGCTTATACTAGAAGATCTCTATCAGTTATCTTTTACGCCATTATTATTAGCTTGTACGCTATGCTTTATTTACAAAATAAAACTGATGTTTAGCAATAAAAGCCTCGATATATTATGGCTACTAAACGCGTCATTATTATTAGCGATAACTATCAGAATTATAATACTCGCTATTATTGATGCCACGTCTTTTCCAGCCATTAACCCACTGTATATATCACCCGCTTACCCGCTCACCTTGATGTTCATTTTAATCAATATAGTTAATTTTTTTAAACCGTACTATTTAACCGCCTTAACCAATCATGAATGCAACTGATTAAGGCGATCAGGTAAAGACCGCCTGCCATCACTTTGGATGAAAGCGAACCTGTTTAACGGTGTTTTCATCACGCTCAATTATTTCTAGGTGGTATCCATGAAGATTCACACTGGTTCCTGGTTCGGGTATCGTCTCCATATATTCAACGATTAAACCATTAATGGTTTTAGGCCCTTCAGTCGGTAGCATACTGTGTGTGATGCGGTTAAATTCACGTACGGTCACGCTAGCGTCAACAGTGATACTGCCATCGACATGTTTTTTAACACAGGAATCATCACTAATAAACTCGCCAACAATTTCTTGTATAAGGTCATCCAGCGTCACTAAGCCTTGAACATCGCCATATTCATCAACCACCAAACCAATACGTCCCTTTTCGGCTTTAAAATTGTGTATTTGTTTATGTAGCGGGGTGCTTTCTGGAATAAAAACGGGTTTTAAAAGACTGTCGATAATGGCTTGTTTGTCAAAACCTGCCTGATTAATACACATAAGAATCGTGCGTAAATGTAAAAAACCAATGACCCGGTCAATCGTTTTTTTAAATACCGGTAAACGCGTATGCTTACTCTGTTGGATTTGAGAAAGAATGTCCTCCAGTGAACCATCAATATCAATGCCGATAATTTCATTACGCGGCGTCATAATATCCTCAACAGTAGCCGATTCCAGATCAATAATACTGAGCATCATTTTATGATAACGTGGCGGCATTAAGCACTCTGCCTCCGCAACAATTGTTCTAAGCTCTTCCTTCCCTAAAGAATTTTCCTGTACGCTACTGGTGTTTACACCGACTAGTTTTAAGGATATGTTGGCGATTAAATTGACCGTCCAAACAACAGGATAGAACAATTTTAATAATGGGCTATAGATGTAAGCTGCGGGGAAAGCAATGGCTTCGGGCTTGATGGCCGCGAGTGTTTTAGGGGCAACTTCGGAAAAAATTAATACCATGAGAGTAAGTCCGCTGGCGGCAACGGCAATACCCGCCTCACCCCAAAATCGCATGGCTATAATCGTCGCCAGTGACGACGCGAGAATGTTTACAAAATTATTACCCAGTAGTATTAAACCAAGCAATCGATCGGGCCGCTGTAATAGCCTTTGAGCTTTAATAGCGCCAGCATGCTTTTGTTTGACTAAATGTTGCAAGCGATAACGGTTGAGGGTCATTAAGCCTGTTTCAGATGCAGAAAAAAATGCAGAAAGAAACAACAGTAAAGCCAGTATGCCAAATAACATACTAAGGGGAATATCGTTCAAGAAAGAGTGTCCTAAAATTTTAACAGTGTCTTATAGTTTATCTAATGGGGATGTTTGTCAAGTTTGTTTAAATGTTAAGACGTTAATTACCCCGTACTCCTTATCCCATACTACCTTAACAAAATCTACAAACAGATTGAAAAGCATTGAAAAGTTTTAAAAACTAAAGATAACTGGCGCTCTGCTTAAAATAGGCTAAAATTAGTCTTCAAGCAGAATGCAGGGGGGTGGAGTGATACCCGCTTAACGGATATTGGTTAGGTTGTACGGAGATTTTCGACGACCTAAATGGATTTAATTTTTCAGATTTTGCTAAGCGTTCTAGCTAAATAACGAGTATAAAATCATGGCATTGCCGCGTATTTTGTTAATTGATTACAATAAATCCAGAGCACAACAAGTTGCAACAATCGTGCAGTTTCTGGACTACCCTCTAACAACATTGAGCGCAACAGACAATGACGTAGCGTTAACTGCCTTCGATGATGTAATGGTGATCTTGGTCGGCAACGGTATCGACAAACAAGCGACCCTAATTAAAACCATAACCGATCGAGCACCTAAAATTCCCTTAGTATTACTTATTGATCGAGGAACGGGGTTACAAATTGCAACACCCATTCAAAAAATGGTGACACAACTTTTTGAATGGCCCACTATTTATACGCCATTTAACGATCTGCTCAGTAAATGTAAGCTCCTTCACGCACAAAACACACCTAAACCATCGTCGCCAACGAAAGGACTGGCGGGTAAAAGTACCGCAATTGCCAATACCCGCGCATTAATTGCGCAAGTAGCCGAATCAGAAGCAACAGTATTAATTTTAGGCGAATCTGGCACGGGCAAAGAGGTCGTTGCACAAATGTTGCATCGGTTATCGTCGAGACGTGACAAACCCTTTGTGCCGGTTAATTGTGGCGCTATTCCAGGCGAATTACTGGAAAGTGAATTATTCGGTCATGAAAAAGGCGCATTTACTGGCGCATTAAATTCACGCCAAGGACGCTTTGAATTAGCGGAAGGCGGCACTTTATTTCTGGATGAAATTGGTGATATGCCAATGACCATGCAGGTCAAGCTATTACGGGTCTTACAGGAACGTACCTTTGAACGAGTCGGCAGCAACAAAACAATTGAATGCGATGTTAGAATCTTAGCCGCTACCCATCGTCAATTAGACGATGAAATTAAAGAACACCGTTTTCGTGAAGATTTATTTTACAGGCTCAATGTTTTCCCCATTGAAGTGCCTGCCCTGCGTGAACGCGTGGAAGATATACCCGAATTAGTACAGGATTTAATTGCCCGCTTGCAAGCAGCAAAAAGAGGTTCTGTTGACTTCACACCTAAGGCTATACATATGCTCATGCAACACCACTGGCCGGGCAATGTGCGGGAATTAGCCAACTTAATCGAGCGATTAACCATTATCAAACCAAATGGCTTAGTTGATACTACTGATTTACCTGAAAAATTTCAGCAATACACCCTATCGACAAGCGAAATACAAGAAGACAAAGACGACTTGAGTGTCAATGACATTGCCGAACTGAGTGCATTTACGCTTGAGCGTATTGCCATAAACGGATCGGGCGTTTCAGTCATTGCTCACCTTCCAGAGCAAGGTATCGATTTAAAAGAGTATTTAAATGACATGGAAACGGATTTAATCCGTCAAGCATTAAGCGATTGTAATGGCGTGGTAGCTCATGCAGCTAAACGCTTGAATATGCGCCGTACAACGTTAGTCGAAAAACTCAGAAAATTCGACGTGTCACGCCCCTGAGCAATTAAACGCACACAGATCCTCATCACTCCATAACTGGCTTCTTGCCCGTCGTCCTTACCGCTGAATTTACCGGTGATCGTACGCAATCACGCCTTATAAGGCTATAATGAACGCGTCTTTTTCTTTCTCAGTCGGAGCATTTTCTATAGCACGGCGATATTTTAAGTTTTTGTAAAGCATCAAAAGACCAACGCGTTATAGGCCATACCTGAAAACACCGCCTAATTTTTACCTGCATTGATGTGGTAGAAACTTACCTCTTTTCCAGAGGGGCTATAGTTATTAGATGGATTCACAAATATTCAATGGAGTTACCGTGCTTAAAACCTTACATGTTATTTTTATTTTTTCCTCGCTAGCAAGCTTTGTGGCTCGAGTCGCGCTGTCTGAATTCAAACCGGAAGTATTGCAACATAAACTCAGCAAAATTGCCCCACACGTCATTGATACACTGCTATTAGTCAGCGGAGTTGCTTTAATTCTGCAGGGCAACTGGCTATCGGGTGAATTTGGCTGGATTATCAGTAAGTTTTTAATATTACTGGCCTATATCGGCTTAGGGGTTGTTTGCATGCATAACCGTGGCGCAAAGCGCTGGCTAGCATTCTCCGGCGCGCTCGCTTGTTTCGTTACGATTTTTATAATTGCAATAACCAAACACGGTTTTATTTGACACCGCTATCGGACCGTTTAGAATGATTTTCACACCCTGCCGCTTAATGTTCACCCCATTAAGCGCACCATGAATAACAGTAACAAATTTTTTAGAACTTAGTATTCCATTTACAGATACTAACGCGGCACTGCCCACCTTATTCTTTTATTTTGGATAATACGCTCATGAAAAAAAACATCCTTTACCGCGCCCTACCCGTTGCAATTGCCTTACTCATAAATACCCCCTACGTGACGGCAGATATTAATTCCGATACCGACGCTATTCTTAACTGGGCAGAAAAAACCTATCCCACGCTATTGCCTAGTCACGAGACCACAAAAACCTTAGAGCCCTATCTATACCGTAACTACCCTGTCACAGATCTTTACGTCGGTATCAACAAACAAAACAACAATGTGTATTACATCAGTGGCACGGCGTTAAATAAGGGCGACGTGCCCATTTTGTTTGACAGCGTCGCCAATGTCCTAAAACAAGCCACCCCTGCAAACACTTCCAATACAGAATGCAATACGGCGACCCTCCCAACAGGTGTCACCGCGACCCAAAGCGGCAATGTCGTTAAAATAGCCACCAACGGCTGCATTCCTGAACCTACCGATACCAATACCAATTTTTGTGCGTCCACCGCCACGGGTAATGTTTCCATCAAAGCCACCATCACCTTTGAAACTATCAAGGATAACGTTAGCAGAACCAGCAAATCTATCGTTTGCACCGCACACGCCTTAGGAAACAATGGTCTCGCAAGAGTTGAGAGTGATCTCTGTTACACCAAAGGCACTCCGCCAGTGAGCACACGAACCAAAGGTCTACAAATTTTTGAACAGGTCGATGACTGCTTAAAAACAGACGCACAAATCGTCAGTGATTTATTAACCAATGAAACTTATATTAATTCTGGTTCTGGATTCATCAAAATCCCATCGCTTCCAAAGTAAAATCTCCAGACATAAAAAAAGGGTCTTTACGACCCTTTTTTTTCTAACCAAGATAAATCTAAATTAGCCGTTATTTAACCTTCGTTCACTTCAATTTCTTTCATACTTAATCTCACACGCCCTTGACGGTCAATCTCAAGTACTTTTACTTTAACCACGTCACCTTCTGCCAATTTATCACTGACTTTATCAACGTGTTCATCAGAAATTTGTGAAATATGTACCAAGCCATCTTTACCCGGTAAAATCGTTACGAATGCACCAAAGTCCATTAAACGCACCACTTTACCTTCATAGATTTTACCCACTTCAACTTCAGCGGTAATTTCTTCAATAATACGACGGGCTTCTTCACCCGCGGCTTTATCAACGGATGCCACTTTTACGATACCATCATCTGTCAAATCAATGCTTGCACCGGTTTGCTCGGTAATACTACGAATAGTAGCGCCGCCTTTACCAATAACTTCACGAATTTTGCTAGGATCAATTTTAAACGTGATGATGCGCGGTGCAAAATCAGACATTTCATTACGCGTAGCAGACAGTGATTTATTCATCTCGCCCAAAATATGCAAACGGCCTTGTTTAGCTTGCGCTAAAGCAGCTTGCATGATTTCTGCGGTGATACCATCAATTTTGATGTCCATTTGTAAAGCAGTGATGCCATCTTCGGAACCCGCTACTTTAAAATCCATATCGCCTAAGTGATCTTCATCACCCATGATGTCGGAAAGAATCGCAAAACGATCTCCTTCTTTAATCAGACCCATAGCAATACCCGCTACAGGTGTTTTAATGGGAACGCCCGCATCCATTAAAGCCAAACTTGTACCACAAACGGATGCCATCGAACTTGAACCATTTGATTCAGTAATTTCTGAAACAACGCGAACAATGTAAGGAAATTCATCCATATTAGGTAATACGGCTTGCACACCGCGTTTTGCTAAACAACCATGGCCAATTTCCCGACGTTTAGGCGATCCAACAAAGCCAGTTTCGCCCACACTGTAAGGAGGAAAATTGTAATGCAACATAAACGGGTCTTTATATTCACCCGCTAATGCGTCTATTGTTTGCGCATCACGCGCAGTACCCAAGGTAGCAACAACCAATGCTTGTGTTTCACCACGCGTAAACAATGCTGAACCATGCGTTCTTGGCAATACACCCGTGCGTACCGTAATCGGACGAATAGAAGCGCCGTCACGACCATCAATTCGTTTACCGTCATTGAGAATGGCATTACGCACAATTTTTGCTTCCAAATGCTCAATAATCAGACGAATATCTTTTTCTGTTTTGGCGTAAAGTTCATCTGCAGTAATGGACGCAATAGCCGCATTACGGATGCCTTTAAGCTGTTCTTGTCGCACTAATTTTTCAGCGACTTGATATGCTGCAGTAATGTCAGCTTCAACCGCGGTGATCACTAACGCTTTTAATGCTTGGTCAACCGCTGGCGCTGTCCAAACAACCGCTGGTTTAGCGACTGCTTGCGCAAATTCGGAAATAGCCGTAATCGCTACTTGCATTTGCTCATGCCCAAACAACACCGCACCCAGCATAATTTCTTCAGATAAGCGGTCTGCTTCAGACTCAACCATTAATACTGCGTGTTGCGTACCTGCAACCACCAAGCGTAAAGCAGATTCTTTTAACGTCGCTTCTGAAGGGTTTAACAAATAAACGCCTTCTTTATAGCCTATACAAGCGGCAGCAATGGGGCCATTAAATGGCAGTCCAGAAATAGCCAGTGCCGCAGAAGCGCCTAATAAAGCAGGGATTTCAGGGTCAACATCAGGGTTTAATGAAACCACTGTAGCAATAATTTGTACTTCGTTGGTATACCCATCAGGGAATAACGGACGAATAGGGCGATCAATTAAGCGAGAGGTTAATGTTTCTTTCTCACTTGGGCGACCTTCACGTTTAAAAAAACCACCCGGGATTTTACCCGCCGCGTAGGTTTTCTCTTGATAATTAACCGTCAATGGAAAAAAATCACCGCCAGCGGCTTCTTTCTTAGCAACGACTGTAACGAGCAGCGATGTTCCTGCCACATCAATCATAACTGCACCGTCAGCTTGACGGGCTATTTCACCTGTTTCCAAGGTAACAAGTTGATCGCCATACTGAAATTCTTTCCTAATAGGGTTCACTATAAGGTTCCTTTACGTTAAAAAGTCAAAAAAAATGAGTCAAGCCCTTAGCACGTAAGAACGGCACTTATGCGCCGTTCTTAGCGACATACTGATTACTTACGCAAGCCTAAGCGTTCGATCAATGAACGGTAACGAGCAATTTCTGTTCTTTTAAGATAATCCAATAACTTGCGGCGTTGGTTAACCATACGCAACAACCCTCTACGAGAATGGTTATCTTTTTTATGTTCTGCAAAGTGAGGTGTTAAATGAACAATATGCGCAGTTAATAACGCAACTTGTACTTCACATGAACCGGTATCAGTGTCTGATAAACGATACGCTTCAACAACCGCTCTTTTTTGTTCTGCAGTAAATGGCATTTTTTAATCCCTATACGATTAAATTTAAAAAAAATCATCACAACGATGACCACAAAAAAACCAGCCACAATAGGGTGCAGCTGATCTTATACTTACATTAGACCGTCATTACTACCAACGAACTAACACAACATTCTTTTCGGCGCTAGTTTACCATCCAACCGCATTTCACCCAACCCCAAAAAAATCCGTTCATGGTAAAGCCTTACCATGCCAGAGTCTTCGGCAGTAAAGTCAATCCGTTGCCCTTGTGTTACGCAACGAGCCTGATCGGCGGATAGCTGGAAAGCAGGCATAAAGGCCAAGGGGGTATCGACTGGCATTAAGCAGTCTGCCAAGGCTTCCGGGGTCATCGCTTCTAATTGCTCAATTTGCCAAGCATCTTGAAGCTCAAACTGACCCGCCTGTATTCGCCGTAAGGCCGTCACCGTACCACCACACTGAAGATAATGCCCAATGTCTTCCGCCAATGATCGAATGTACGTGCCTTTTGAACAATGCACATCCAACATTAAACAGGTATCGGTTCTATCCAGAAGATTAAGCTCAAAAATAGTAATGCGCCGCGCTTTTCGCTCAACGACCTTGCCTTCTCGAGCCAACTCATAGAGCTTTTTGCCATTGAGTTTTAACGCAGAATACATAGGCGGAATTTGATCAATGCTGCCCATAAACTGCTGCAAGCACTGGTGAATCTGCGCTAAAGACAACGCGGGCACCAGTTTTGTCTCCAAAACAAGTCCTTCTGCATCACCGGTATCCGTCATCACCCCTAGCTGTACGGTTACATGATAGCGTTTATTATCATCCAACATCAGCGCCGACACTTTAGTGGCTTCACCAAAACACAAGGGTAATAAGCCGGTAGCAAGCGGATCAAGACTGCCAGTATGCCCGGCTTTATTGGCATTAAATAAACGCCGCACTTCTTGCAAGGCACGATTAGAGGAAACCCCCAGACGCTTATCTAGCAATAATAAGCCATGTACATTTTGCCCAGACTTACGCTTACTCACACTAAATTACTGTTCGTTGGAAGGTGACGTCTGATCTGTTTCTGACCTTGCGGCGATATTGACTTCACTGAGTAACTGCGCAACCCGCATCCCCGTATCAAACGAATCATCATAGAAAAAACGTAATTCGGAGATATGCCTTAAACGCATCCGTTTCGCAACATCATGACGAATCTGCGGAGCTAATTGATTGAGCAGCTTTACATTATCACGCTTACCCTGCTCATCAACGTTAAGCACTGTCACATATACTTTTGCAACAGACAAATCTTTTGTCACCTCGACTTCATTAACAGTCAGTAAACCCAGTCGAGGGTCTTTTAAATCTCGTTGAAAAACCAACGAGAGTTCTTTTTGTAGTTGCGAGGATACTCGAGCACTTCGTCCAAATTCTTTTGGCATACTTAAATAGTCCGTATAACTTCTTTGCGTTCAAAAACTTCGATCTGATCGCCGGGTTGAACATCATTATAATTCTTAACGCCGATACCACATTCCATACCCATTTTGACTTCTGCAGCATCATCTTTAAAGCGACGCAACGATTCCAACTGTCCTTCATAAATAACAATGTTATTACGCAAGACACGGATAGGCAGATTTCGTTTCACCTGACCATCAATAACCATACAACCAGCAATGGCACCAAATTTAGGTGATTTAAACACGTCACGAACCTCAGCAAGCCCAACAATCACTTCTCTGATTTCAGGTGCTAATAGACCACTAATAGATTTTTTAACCTCATCAATGGCTTCATAAATAATGCTGTAATAATGTAAATCAACGTCTTTTTCTTCTATTAACTTACGCGCAGTCGTATCAGCTCGGACATTAAAACCAATAATAATCGCACTGGATGCTAAAGCCAAATTCACGTCACTTTCATTAATACCACCGACGCCGCCAAAGACTACTTTAACTTCTACTTCATCGGAAGAAAGCGCCATCAACGAGCCACGGAGTGCCTCTAAACTACCTTGAACATCGGTTTTAATCACTAAATTCAAACTGGCGCTCTGACCAGCACCCATTTTGGAGAAAACATCATCCAATTTAGTTGCTTGTTGCGCAGCCATTCGATTTGATTTAGTACGATCTTCACGATGAGAAGCCAATTCTCGCGCAACACGTTCATTTTGTACCACTAAGAACGCATCACCTGCCATCGGCGTACCCGACAAGCCCAAGATCTCTACTGGCGCACAAGGACCCGCATCCTTAACAGGCTTACCACTTTCATTAAACATCGCTCGAATACGACCATATTCATGACCGCATAAGACAAATTGACCTTTTTCCAGCGTACCTTTTTGAATCAGTACCGTTGCCACCGCACCACGGCCTCTGTCTAAGCGTGACTCAATAACAAAACCAGATGCCGCACCTTCTACAGGAGCTTTTAATTCCAAAATTTCAGTTTGCAGAATTAAGGCTTCAATTAAATCATCAATACCTTCACCGGTTTTAGCGGAGACGCTAATGAACTGTACATCACCACCCCACGCTTCAGACATAACATCGATATTCGCCATTTCCTGCATGACCTTCTCAGGATTTGCACCGGGCTTATCAATTTTATTAATCGCAACAATGATTTGTGGCATCACACCGTCATCGGCAGCAACAACTACGATAACAACATCGGTTACTTCTGCACCACGCGCCCGCATAGCCGTAAAAGCAGCATGTCCTGGCGTATCTAAAAAGGTGACGGAGCCGTGATCGGTAATAACTTGGTACGCACCGATATGCTGCGTAATACCACCTGCTTCACCTGCGGCAACGCGGGTTTTACGAATGTAATCCAACAGCGATGTTTTACCGTGATCGACATGCCCCATGATAGTAACAATAGGCGCACGAGGTAATTCTTCACACGCTTCAGAGGTTAACTCCGCTAACATTTCCTGCTCTAGCGCATCATCACTCTGCAAGAGTGCAGTATGACCCATCTCTTCAACGAGTAATACGGCTGTTTCCTGATCAATAGCCTGATTGATCGTTGCCATAACGCCAAGTTTCATTAATTGCTTAATGACTTCAGCGACCTTAACACTCATTTTTTGCGCTAAGTCAGACACAATAATAAATTCAGGAATCGCCACTTCTTTTATAACAGGAGCAACAGGGCGCTCAAACTGATGCTTAGCATCTACATCGCCTTGCCGACCCTTCTGTTTAGAAGTTTTTTTAGACCAGCCTTTTTTAACATCCGCATCTCGGCCATCAGCACCTTGACCACCAGACTTTTTCTTATCTGCACCTTGAAAAGTTGCACCTTTCTTCTTATCCGCCCCAAAATTTGCTTTGCTTGGCGCAGCAGCAGGACTTGCCGCAACCGCTGGTTTTGGCGTATAAGGTTTTTTAGCGTCAGTAGTAGTGGCCGTCCCTCTATTATCTGCGCCGCGTGAACCACTATTAGCCGTTGAATGCCTTTTCGCAGCCGCAGCCGCAGCGAGCTGACGTGCAGCCGCTTGCTTTATAACTTTTTCGGCATTATTGTTAATGGCATTTTCTAATCTAATAGCATGCTCATCCTGAGCACTCAAAACTGGCTTTACGGGTGTCTCAATCTCTGTCGGGACTTGCAGTTCAGATGAAGGAATGACGGACTCAATGCCAGCTGGCGGTTCTTTTTGAATGGATGGGTGAGATACATCACCATGTACCTGCTCCGCAACGATGGGTGTTACGTCACTTACCGCAGCATGACTAGGTGTAGACTGACTATTTTCTGTACCTGCTGGTAAAGGCGAATCTGCCAGCTCAGGGCGTTTGATATACGTTTTTTCTTTACGCACTTCGATACTGATCGTTTTGGCTGCACCGCCGGGAGAATTAGCCTGCTTCAATGAACTAACCTGACGACGTTTTAACGTGACGCGTCGCGGTGAATTTCCATCACCTAATTCATCGGTTTTTCCATGGCGCTGCCGCAAATGCGCTAGCAACTTCATTTTCTCATCTTCACTGATCACATCATTAGCAGATCTAGCACTTAAGCCAGCTTCTTTTAACTGTTCCAATAATCGATCAAGAGGTATACCAATAACCTCGGCTAACTGCAGTACAGATTTATCACTCATATTTTATACCTCTAACTTTATTCGCCCAGATCTTCAGCAAACCAAGGCTTACGTGCCGTCATAATTAACTCTGCAGCGCGTTCTTCGTTCATACCGGAAAACTCCAATAAATCATCTACAGCCTGTTCAGCCAGATCATCCATACTCACAATGCCTGCACCGGCCAACTCATACGCCAATTCTTTAGTCATCCCGTCCATGGCTAACAAATCTTGCGCGGGTTCAACGCTATCCGCAATTTCAATTTTTTCTTCCGAAGCAATGGCGTTGATAAGAAGAAAATCTTTCGCACGCGTTCTAATCTCATGCACCAAATCTTCATCAAAATCGTCTATTTGTAACATTTCATTCAATGGAACATAGGCGATTTCTTCAACTGTCTCAAAACCAACTTCTGCAAGAATTACCGCAACATCTGCATCAACACCTAATTGATTAATAAACAGTTGCGTAATTTTCGTAAATTCTTCTTCGCTATCTTGCTCAGCTTTGGTTGCGTCGAGTACATTTAATTCCCAACCCGTCAACTCTGAGGCCAAGCGTACGTTCTGACCACCGCGACCAATAGCTTGCGACAAACTATCCGGATGCACAGCAATATCCATACTGTGTTTATCTTCATCCACCACAATAGATTGAATTTCAGCGGGAGACATTGCATTGATCACAAACTGCGCTTCGCTTTCATTCCAAAGAATAATATCGACACGTTCGCCGGCTAATTCGTTTGAAACCGATTGCACGCGTGATCCGCGCATACCCACGCAAGCACCGACTGGGTCTAAGCGAGGATCATTAGCTCTGACCGCAATTTTTGCTCTTGATCCGGGATCTCTTGCCGCCGCTAAGACTTCAACCAAACCATCGCCGACTTCGGGCACTTCCAATTTGAACAAGGCAATTAGTAATTCTGGCGCAGTTCGGCTAACAAAAAGCTGCGGGCCTCGTGGCTCTAAACGCACGTCCTGCAAATAGCCTCTAATTCTATCACCAACACGAACTGTTTCACGCGGGATCATATCTTCACGGGCGATATACGCCTCGACATTGCCGCCCAAATCTAAAAACAAACTGCCTTTTTCAATACGCTTAATAATACCAGTAATTAACTCGCCAACACGCGGCAAATACGCTTCAACAACTTTCCGCCGCTCCGCTTCGCGTATTTTTTGAATAATAACTTGTTTAGCTGTTTGTGCAGCAATACGTCCAAAATCGACCGAGTCTATTTCTTCCTCAACAAAATCACCGATATTAATTGCCGCATCATCCTGCTGCGCAACTTCAATCAGAACTTGTGATCCTGGAAACTCAACATCGCCATTAATGGCGTCATTTTTACCCACCACTTCCCAGCGTCTATAGGTAACATAATCACCGGTTTTTCTGTCAATAACAACGCGCGCTTTAATTTGATTTTCATGTCGTTTTACAGTTGCCGCTTCCAAAGCAGATTCCATTGCCTGAAAAACAATTTCTTTCTCAATTTCCCTTTCGTTAGCAAAAACATCCACTACCAATAAAATTTCTTTATTTGCCACTGTGCTCTCCTTTTGCGACATTATATGCTGGAACTAAACGCGCCTTACTCATTGCTTGAAATGGCACTTCAAAAACCTGATCGTTCTCTAAAAAAAAGACCGCCTCATTTTCAACTTTCTGAATAACACCGGTAATTTTTTTACGATTTTCTATAGCTTTAAAGAGGCTAACCTTAACCGTACTTCCAACAAATGTCTCGAACTGGCTTAATTTAAAGAAAGGCCGATCTTCACCTGGAGACGAAACCTCTAACTGATAATTGCCTTGAATAGGATCTTCAACGTCCAAAACACCACTTAATTGATGACTCACTTTTGTACAGTCTTCAACCAGAATACCATTTTCTTTATCAATATAGATGCGTAACAAACCATTTCTGGGATGGGGATTGTATTCAATACCTACGCACTCATACCCCAAGCCTTCAACAATTGGTTCAATTAAGTCAACCAGATGTTCAGGAGCATGTTTCATCTTGCCTCACTTTTTACAC
>JAPLRW010000245.1 GCA_026398935.1 Methylococcales bacterium | reverse complement strand
GTTAGGCGTGTGGATTGCTATTGTGCATTGTAACGTCTTAACGTTGCTTCCCGAAAACGTACAGCCTAATCAGAAAATGGTGCATTATTGTGGCGTTATGTCACTGTTAGTCGGCGGCTGGTTGATGTTTACCAGTCTTGGGCAAATACCCGGTATCAGCAATGCGCAAGCAAATGCGGACACGGTGTCTATCGTAGCCAATGCTTAATGCTGAACTGAATCAAGCCTTAAGAGAAAAAGCCATTGCGGTAAAATTGGTGGATAAAGAGCCTGAGTTTGAAGCCTTTCGTGAAAACGCGGCGCACAGACAATTAAAAATAGGCCTGCCTTATTTTGCTATTTTAACTGCCGATGGACAATTAAGCTGGTCAGGCACAGACTATAAAGCGGCACAAAAAATGGTTGCAGAGTTGACTAAACTAGCCATTTAATCGTGTCATTTATGTAGGGTAGCTAAAAGCTGCCCTACTGTTTCAGCGCATGCCATGCGATGATATTAATGGCTCTTTTGGGTTACACCCTTAAGACGTAAATATCCACATCCCGCTTTGGAAAAGGCAGATTAATTCCCGAAGGGCATGAATACCCCAAGGGCATAAAAGCCTTTTGGAGTGGACACATTTATTCATTAGCGCTTCATATCAAGGCTAATGATTAAACCTTAATTGCCTCGCCTTACGTTAGACCCCCCTATTTTTCTATTTTGGAGCATTTCTTACATGAGTGACGTTAAACATTGTCGTCTGTTAATTTTAGGTTCAGGCCCCGCTGGTTATACCGCGGCCATCTATGCCGCACGCGCAAACTTAAAACCGGTAATCATTACCGGTTTACAAAAAGGCGGTCAATTAACCACCACGACTGAAGTGGATAATTGGCCGGGTGACGTTGAAGGTTTGCAAGGGCCGGCATTAATGGAACGTATGCTCGCACATGCCGAGCGCTTTAATACTGAAATTATTATTGATCATATTCACACCACCGATTTATCGGCACGTCCGTTCAAATTGATCGGTGATGAGGGTGTGTATACCTGTGATGCGCTAATTATTGCCACGGGCGCTTCTGCAAAATACCTTGGACTGGATTCAGAAGAAGCCTTTAAAGGTAAAGGTGTCTCCGCCTGCGCCACTTGTGATGGTTTTTTCTACCGTAACAAAGTCGTTGCGGTCATCGGTGGTGGTAATACCGCCGTTGAAGAAGCTTTATACTTGTCTAATATTGCCTCTAAGGTGATCGTGGTACATCGTCGCGATAAATTCCGTTCAGAAAAAATACTCAGCGATAAATTGCTTGAAAAATCTAAAAACGGTAACGTCCAGATCGAATGGAATTATCAGTTGGATGAAGTTTTAGGTGACCATAGTGGTGTGACCGGGCTGAGAATAAAACACGCAAGCGATGGATCGACGAAGGATTTAGAGGCGCATGGTGTCTTTATTGCCATTGGGCATACCCCCAATACGGGTATTTTTGAAGACCAATTGGACATGGATCATGGCTATATTAAAGTGCAAAGCGGTCTTGCTGGCAATATAACCGCCACCAGTATCCCAGGCGTTTTTGCAGCAGGTGATGTTATGGATTCTATCTATAAGCAAGCTATCACCTCAGCAGGTGCAGGGTGTATGGCGGCATTAGATGCTGAGAAATATTTGGATAATTTAGACGGCTAAGTCCTACCTGCCCTATCAAAACCACACAGATAACATCCATCAAAAGGATGTTATCTTAAAGCTACGCGCTGAGACACTAACCTATAAAATGCTGCGCAATTTTTGCTACGCTCAGTAAAAAATTGAACGCTATTCAAGCGATTTACTGGCTAATAGCCCAGAAAATACCGTGATAAAAACCACCCAAAGGAAAAGAACGTGCCCTATTTGATACAACTTCATGATAGTTTTGATAAAGCTGCAAGCCAGCATAAAGCGCTGAGCACTGTATTTAATGAGTTTGCCAATTTCGTTAAAGACTGCATTCAAACACCATCTATTGCTAACCATAGCATTACCGCTTCACTTAATCTGAGCCAAGGATTCTTCACGACGACCTTTGCGGGGCGAACAGTCTCCTTTGTATTCACCTCATCTCTTGCTAGCAGTGATAGTGAAAATTTAGTAGGAAACGTAAGATGCTATATCAAAAAAGAATTTCCAGAACCAAAGCAAATTGAATTCGGCGGATTTACGTTCAATGAAGAAGGTTTTACAAACATCAACATACCCAATTCAGAAGACACTATCCGTATCACGAATGATCTTGGTACGCTGCTTATGGCACTCCACTACATTCATGAGAGCCTATCGAAATAATAGGCTTAGTTTTTACTTAGGCATGAAGATTTAATAATATGCCGCTGTGTAGGGTGCACTTAGGCATGAAGATTTAATAATATGCCGCTGTGTAGGGTGCTTTCCAAGCACCCTGTCCGTTATGTGGTGCCCGACTGAATTAATGGTAAAAAACCAATAACTTTGACGAGACAAAATTAAATAACATACCGCTAAGCGAGCCAATAGCCATAGCGGCAATAGGTATTGGCTTAATGAGTTCAACAAAATGCAGTAACAGAAAAAATGCGCTTAAATTGACCACCGACCCCGCCGCATTAACCACACAATAGCGCAGTAACTCACGCCACCAACGTAACCCTTTAATACGGGTAAACGTAAAACGGCTATTTAGCCACCACGCCAACACCACGGCAGGTATAAAACCGGCTATACGGCAGTAATAGATAGGCCAGGGTGTGTAATGCGCCAAGCCATACAAAACGACTGCCTCAAAAGCGAATACGAATGTGCCAATGAAAGCAAAACGTAAAATTTGTTTTATTAACTTTAACTTCATTTTTTATCAGTGCTATTAAATGTAAGTGCATTTTTTGGACTAATCGCCGGATAGTTTAAGTAGTTTAAGTATTTTAATTCCCAGTGATTGGTCGAGGCATGTTCCATAATCAATCCACATATCAGCGAAATTAACGCACAAATCATCAACGCAATGGATAAAAACGCCGAAGGAAAGCGTGATACTTGTCCGGTGTGCAAAAAATCCACCCAAATCGGTAACATAATCAGCATTGATAGACCTGCGATAAGTATTGCCAAATAGCCATAAAAATACAATGGCTTTATTTTTCTAAATAAATCTAAAATGGTACGTAAAATTCTAAAACCATCCTTATAGGTACTTAATTTACTTTCCGAGCCTTCTAAGCGCTGAAAGTATTGCGTCGGTACTTCTTGGCACGGTAAATCAAGTTCTAATGCATGAACCGTCAGCATGGCTTCGATTTCAAAGCCCGTTGCGATAGAAGGAAAAGACTTAACAAAGCGTTTGGAAAAAACGCGGTAGCCAGATAAAACATCATTAAAACGAAAACCGAATAAAAAACCAATGGTATTGGTTAATAACCAGTTACCCAAGCGGTGCCCTTTACGATACAGATTATCTTGTTCACTATCCTGACGACTGCCCACCACCATGTCTAATTGTTCCGTACACAATACGTTGATCATTTGCTGCACTGCGGATGCATCGTATGTGCCGTCGCCATCAGCCATCACATAAATATCAGCATCCACGTCAGCAAATGCACGACGTACGACATAGCCCTTACCCTGCCGTGTTTCGCGCACCACTACCGCGCCAGCATTTATCGCATTAGCAATGGTCGCATCGGTTGAATTATTGTCGTACACATACACGGTACAATCAGGCAATTGCTTTTTAAAATCCTGAATAACCTGAGCAATGGGAATAGCTTCATTGTAGCAGGGTAAAATAACAGCAATAGTGGGTTTCATGAACATTCTCAACATTAAAAGGTATATAAGTACAAGGAAGCGGCGGGGTATTTTTGTTCATCCGTGCGTTTACCCAGCGTATCCAAAAAATCGGTGAATTTTTTTTCATCAGCGCCTGCAATATGGCTGAATAAGAACCACATCGTTCCGCTGTTTTTAAGTAAGGTTAATTCAGCTATCGACTCATTAAAGCCTTCCGCCTGACCTAACACACAGTTAGTTTTTTGTAAGGAATCAACCGTTAACCCTGCTTCAGTCTGACGAAAAAAATCAACTTCCTTAAACTCGCCCGGCTTAATCACGGTGGGCACGATAGTGTGGCAATCTGCAAATTGAAAGCCATACAGTGGTGCATAATAACGCGCAGCTGGTTCAGACCACTTAAAGATATAGACCTTATCCGTTTTATGAATATGTGCTTGTAAATAGTGTAGCGCTGGTTTAATTTCTTGTAAAACATGCTCAGTTCTAAACGGTAAACGCAGGAGAATAATACACAAGTAGCTGGCTAAACTAAAGACGGCTACATACACACCTTTTTGATAGCGGCTCATTGATTGGGGCAACGTAGGTGGCGGCAACTTGCTTAGGATCGGTTGGGTAGTTGACGCAGGGGTCGGCAACGCAGTAATCCAGCCAACTGACTGCGCCATGCATAACAGCATTGCAGCCAATTGTGCCAAACCAGCGCCAACCAACAGGTAAGCAAACGGTGTCAAAAATAAAATTAATCGCCCAGAAAAAACGTATTTTTCAAAGTAAGTTGCACTTAACGTCAAGACTAAAGGCAATACGCATAACACCAATAATCGACGATTGTGTTTATATAATGACACTAAGCCAAACACCGCGAGAATGCCAGCAATCTTGTTATTTTTCAATCCCATAGGATCTTTGAATAACAACATTAAGGCGTTATATAGCCAAAGTACGCCATCCCTAACCGTATGCGGCACAAAACCTTGCTGATGATGCCAATAAATATACAACCAATCAGCTATAGGTGAGGCTTTATGGGGATCGCCGCCATTAATAATAAAGTAAATGCCGCCAAAATTAATTATCCAGGCTAATCCGATACCCGTCAGTTTATACAAAGAAGGCCACTGTTTCTGGCGAATAAAGTGATAACTTAAATACATCCCCACACTGGCTAACAGAAAGATACTTGCCTGTGAAAACCACACGCTAATAAGCCCGATCAGTGCCAAAAACAGTAAACGCCGATTAACTTTTTTGCTATCGCCCTCTTCCAATAAAGGTATTGCCGCTAATACGATGAGCAGCGTAAACATAACGTCACTGGCATAGGGCTTTAAATTAGAGGCGTAAAAGGTTAATTCTTGCGAGGTACAAAATAACAGCAAGGCAATCAACACCGCCCAAGGGGAAAGTGTTTTTCTGGCGAGACTATAAAAAAGCGGGATTGCTATGATGCTGGTTACCAACGGGTACGCGCGCAATGCCAAATCATTATCACCCATTAATAATACGAATAGCCGACACATCACCAAAAAAAATGGCGGTGCAATATGGCTGTATTCCATGGGCATACTAAAAAAAGACCCCCACGTTCCGCGTGCAATTTGCGTCGCCAAAAAAGCCTCATCCAACCACAGGGAGCGATTAAAGCTAAATTGTTTAAAACGCAGATAAAAGCCCAGAGCCATAATCAACACCACCACGCTATACCATATTACCCGGCGCGTTTTGGCTGATAGTGTAAATTGCGTCAAAAAGGCATTAGCCAGATAATTTGTGATAACACTGCGTTGTACTGAAAGCATACTATTTTTTATTGTGAAAACAAACCCGTCGATAAATAGCGATCACCACGATCACAGACTATCGCTACGATCACCGCGTTTGAAACAGTCATAGATAATTGCAAAGCCGCAAACACACTGCCGCCAGACGATACGCCAGCAAAAATACCTTCCTGAGTCGCTAAGGCACGGGTGGTATTTTCAGCCGACAACTGATTGACATCAATCACTTGATCTACACGCGCGGCATCGTAAATTTTGGGGAGATATTCTTTTGGCCAACGTCGAATACCGGGGATTTTAGACTCACCTTCCGGTTGCACGCCGATAATTTGAATGGCGGGATTTTGCTCTTTCAAAAACCGTGAGGTACCCATAATAGTGCCCGTAGTGCCCATGGCGCTGACAAAATGGGTGACTTTACCGTCAGTATCTCGCCAAATTTCAGGCCCAGTACCTTCGTAGTGCGAGCGAGGATTATCCGGATTAGCAAATTGATCTAAAATACGCCCGTAACCATCACTTTCCATCTTACGCGCTAAATCAATCGCCGCTTCCATACTGCCTGCAGCGGGGGTCAAGATGATTTCAGCACCGTACGCCTGCATAGAATCACGCCGCTCGGCACTCATGTTATCCGGCATAATTAAGGTCATTTTATAGCCCTTAATCGCAGCAGCCATTGCCAACGCAATGCCGGTATTACCGCTGGTCGCTTCTATCAGACGATCACCCGGCTCAATATCGCCACGCGCTTCGGCATGTTTAATCATACTCAATGCAGGACGGTCTTTAACAGATCCTGCCGGATTATTACCCTCCAGCTTAACTAAAATCACGTTACTGGTTTCACCCGGCAAACGTTGTAAGCGGACTAACGGAGTATTACCCACGAACTCTTCAATGCTTGGAAAGGTCATATTGCTTGTTCTACGGCAATCAAAAAACGCTCATTATCCCATAGAAATAAACTGATTTCTGCTAAAGACAACGGAAGCCCAGGGCAAACGCATTAAAATCAATTCCCGAACAATAACTTGACTCTATAGCCATCGCTCCAGGCCGCCCTGTTCATTTTTTTCTTGGTGCTAATCTTGGAGGGTTCCTTTTGGAACAGGTTTAGGCAAATGTGGCGGATA
>JAPLRW010000120.1 GCA_026398935.1 Methylococcales bacterium | reverse complement strand
TACGTTGTCTGGATTTGCAAAGTTGCTTCATGAGCAACATGGTCTGCTCACAACGTTTCCTGATACAAAACAGATTGCCTATGGCTTTATTCATGGTAATTGGTCTTTGTGTAATTCAAGAAAAGATGGGCGTTGGTGTGGTGTGAATGATGAGTTAATCGTACTTAAG
This sequence comes from Methylococcales bacterium, assembly GCA_026398935.1. GTDB lineage: Bacteria > Pseudomonadota > Gammaproteobacteria > Methylococcales > Methylomonadaceae > SXIZ01. The sequence goes on along the minus strand of JAPLRW010000120.1, from coordinate 5,480 downwards.
GAAACTGGTTGTTATGCCGATTTTACTTTGCCTTCGGCACCGAGTGAAACACAGACGCCTAAAATTAACAGCATTTACTACGCTAAAGATAACCCCGGTCAGTCTTGTTCGCATAATTCAGGACAGGATGTGTCTGTTGCTGGTAAGTCTTGGGGGGATTTGTTGATTATTCAGGGGCCGCTCACGTTAAATTGGGCGGTGCGCAAATTTGGCATTATGCCCAAAATTGAAGCAGGTGATATGCGGGCGTCTATCCCTCCGACTAAAGAGCGCGTGGATCTGTGGGTTAATGCTGGTATTCATGTAAAAGGTCGGCCTAATTGGGTGTTTGTAAAGATACACACGCATGGCGCGCAAGAGAAGGATATGGATGTTCTGTTAGGCAAACCAGTCGATGATATGTTTGCGTATCTGGAAGAGAAATACAATGATGGCGAAAATTATAGTCTGCACTATGTAACATCGCGTGAGGTGTTTAATATTGTGAAGGCTGCTGAGGCGGGATTAGTGGGTAATCCCAATGACTATCGTGATTATATTTTGCCGCCGCCGCATTATACGCCGTTGTGATATTTCTGTTCAGATAGACATAGGCGAAGGCATTTTGCCGACCTTCAAACATGAAGGCCGGTATTTATTACTGCTTAGGCTTTAACGCGTTCAGTTTTGAGCTGGCTTCGTTGAATAATCGCCTGGCTTCTTCATAAGACAGCGGCTTGGCTAGTGGTGTGCTTTTGCTTGGTACATTAGCACTGGGTGCATTAGCGGTTGTTGCGGCAGTACTAATACTGGGTTTTGGTTGAGGTGTCGTACTGTTCTTATCTCCGTCCAGCATATCCGCTTCAAGATCATCCATTGCTTTGTCGGGGCTAACTTTGCCATCGCTGGCTTGGTAATTGCGCCATTGTATAAATGACTCGCGCATAAAAACATAGGGATCTAATGCTGCTTCATTGATGAATTGCAATGAGCCTTCCGCGTTAACGCGACTGTTGATCATGCTGACGCTGGTGTTGAGTAGGTTGCCTGCTAAAGGTAAGGCAAAGCCTAGGTAACTACCCGGATTGGCCGCAGTGTCGACAATATATCCGGGAAGTTCGCGTAGCGTAGAGGGGCCTAAAAAAGGTAAGACAAGGTATGAGCCTGGAGGCAGTCCCCAGACAGCTAACGTTTGCCCAAAATCTTCATTATGTTTATCGAGTCCGGCTTTACTGGCAACGTCAAAAAAACCGCCTAAGCCAATAGTTGAATTAAGCGTTAGGCGGCCAGCATCTTGCGCACCTTGTCGAAACTTTGCTTGTAAAATATCATTTAAAACAACGTTAACATCTTGTAAGTTATTAAAAAAATTATTTACACCGGTTTGCAAGAAAGTAGGTGTTATCCATTTGTAGGCATCCGCGAGTGGCTTGGCCACATAGGTGTCAACCTTGCTGTTAAATTTATGTACAGGGCGGTTAAATGATTCGTAGGGATCAATGTCGTTGATCTTACCTGTGGCTGCGCAGCCAATATTCAACAATGTCGAACAGATAACGAGTGCTTTAAGGCACTCTCTGGATTGATTTTTGTCCTTCATGCAAACAACTACTCGGTCTATAATTTTGAATAATTAAGTATTTTCTCATTTATTTGCGCTATTAGCACGTCAAAACCTTGGCTTTTTAATATGCTGGTGTATTCCGATCTTTTTAGCGCCAAGTCACTGACCCCGTCAGCAATGATGTTGATGATAGACCAGCCGTTGGTTTTTTCTTTAAGCATGTAATCAAAGCGAACCGATTTGCTGTCCGGTATTAATAAGCTGGTATGCACAACAATCCCGCCGCGCGAAGTTTGTTCTTCGCTCTCAAAGCGAAATGACTCACCCGCAAAGCTTTTAAAATTATGTGCATAAGATGCCACGCTAAGGCGGATAAAAACATCAACCAGTTCAGATTGTTGTTTCTCTGTTAGCGTGTCCCATTCTTTGCCGATAACGATTCGAGCAATTTTTGTTAAATCGTGGCTACGGGTAATGGCGGGGTACAGTTTGTCATAACGGCCTTGATAACCCAGTTGTTGACCTTGCTTCATCGTGTCTATCAAAACGGCTTGAAATTCGTCAACGACTTGCTTTGCTGTATTGGCGGTGGCGGGTTCCGCTGCATTCGCGGTGACTAAGTTAGCGTACAAAAAGAGTAGCGATAAAAAGCCCAGTAGACTTTTTTTGTTAAGCATCAAAGACATTTTAAAGAACCTCTTATAAAAATAAAGCGCATCTAGCCTAATCGTAGGCGTTAAAAACGATAGGTGCGTTATTGCGACACCTATCGGTTATCCTAATGCATTTGGCGTTATAGCGCATTCAAATCGAATTGATTATTGCTAGATTAAATCCTGTGCAAATTATTCAATTTTTTGCGATATTTATGCTTGAATGATTGTGGTTTATCTTGCTGCTTCTGTATTGACAGGGATGCCTTTAAACGTAGAGGACGGCTCTGCTATGTAAGTAGGCGTGGGTTCTGGAGCCATATCGCCAGTTGTTTTTGGGCCTCTTAAAGAAACTAACAAGCCTTTTAAAGGGTTCTGGAGCATGTCGGTTACGGCGGTTGCCTCGTAACCACAATGCGCCATACAGCTCGCACACTTAGGGTTATTGGCGTTGCCGTATTTATCCCAAGGAGTGTCCTGCATCAAATCGTTAAAGCTGGCAGCGTTGCCTTCGTCAGCTAATAAGTAGCACGGTTTTTGCCAGCCAAATACGTTGCGTGTTGGATTTCCCCAAGGTGTACATTCATACGCTTGATTACCCGCTAAAAAATCCAGGTATAGCGATGAGTGATTGAGTCTCCAGTTGCGTTTTTTGCCTAATGCAAAAATGCCTCTAAATAATTCTTTAACATCTTTGCCTTTAATGAACACGTCTTGCTGTGGGGCATGTTCATAGCTGAAGCCTGGTGCAATGGTGACGCCTTCAATGCCTAATGTCATGGCATAATCCAAAAACTCCGCAACTTCCTCGGCATTTTCGCCTTGGAAAAGGGTGCAATTGATATTGACGCGGAAACCTTTGCTGATCGCTAATTTAATGGCTTCTACAGCGCGGTCAAATACGCCTTCCTGACAAACAGAGGCGTCATGACGTTCTTGCATGCCATCCAAGTGAATTGAAAAGGTTAGGTAAGGGGAGGGCGTGTAGTCACCAATCCGCTTTTTCAGTAATAAGGCATTGGTACACAGGTAAACAAATTTCTTTCTGGCGATAATGCCGGCGACAATTTCAGGCATCTCTTTGTGTAGCAGTGGTTCTCCACCAGGAATAGAAACCATTGGTGCGCCGCACTCATCGACTGCGTCCAGGCACTCTTTTACCGATAAGCGCTTATCTAAAATATCATCGGGATAATCAATTTTTCCGCAACCGGCGCAAGCCAGGTTACAACGAAACAGAGGCTCTAGCATAAGCACCAAAGGGTACTTTTTAACGCCTTTTAGTTTTTGTTTAATTAAGTAACTGCCTACCGCTAATTGCTGACGTAAGGGAACACCCACGATTAAATCTCCAAAATAAATACAAAAAAGGTGATAGCGGCTGTTTTAGTCATGCTTTAAAAACAGGCCTATCGGTTGTTGTAAAATAACAACGAAAATTTGGCAGTAAAATACTGTTCGTCGACGCTAAATTTATAGAGCCATAATTGCAAAAAAGCAAGCAACACCCTCGCAAAAACAGATGGTTCTATCACGCGACTAGGATACTATTTTTTTACAGTATACTCCAGCACTAAGCGTAAGCCGAGGATAAAAAATCGCTTTAACGCAACAAATTTACAGATAATTAGGCATTTTGCAACAAAAAATAATGGTTGTGCGTTATTTTTTGTAGCGATTATACAATGCACTAGGCGAGTATTGCCGATTAACCTTATGTTTTAATTAAAGTCGTAGTGATTTTATAAGAAAAAATATGATTTGCCAATAAAGCAACATTGTTTTGCAAATGACCAACAAACAGTCTATTATTACGCCATAAAATTAATAACAGCACGGCGGAGCAATAACTTCAAGCATGAACGGAACTCAACCTTCTTTAGACCATCCCAACACTTTGAGCGAGCTGAGTGATAATGCTTTACAGGCCATATTGCTTGAGGGCGTTTCACGCACCTTTGCGCTAACCATTCCACAGCTGCCTGATGTGTTGTTTCCGGCGGTAGCGAATGCGTATTTACTGTGTCGCATTGTGGATACAATTGAAGACGAAGTGTCATTGACGGTTAGCCAAAAACGCCATTTTTGTACTGCTTTTATCGATGTTGTAAATACGGGTGAGCAGGGGGCTGAATTTGCGCTGGAATTAGCACCGCTGTTATCGACACAAACTATTGCTGCAGAACACACCCTGATTAAAATGATTCCCAGAGTGATTACTATTACGCATGCGCTTGATCCGAAGCAGCGGTTAGCGTTATCGGAGTGTGTGGCTACTATGGCTAAAGGAATGCCACTCTTTCAGGCGAAAGATTTAAGTGGTGGTCTTGCAACGCTAGGCGATATGAACGATTACTGCTATTACGTTGCCGGGTGTGTCGGTGAAATGCTGGCTAAGTTGTTTTGCCATTATTCGCCAGCGATTAATGAACATCGGGAGCAGTTATTGGCGCTATCGGTATCGTTTGGGCAAGGTTTACAAATGACCAATATTCTTAAAGATATTTGGGATGATGCCGAGCGGGGCGTGTGCTGGTTACCGCAAGATATTTTCAGTGAAACGGGTTTTGATTTAAAAACATTGACGCCTGCAACAGATGACGCACATTTTCGTGAAGGCTTGACGCACGTTATTAGCATCGCGCATCAGCACTTGCAAGATGCTTTGACGTATACCTTGTTGCTGCCGAGCCATGAAACGGGGTTGCGTAAATTTTGCTTATGGGCAATTGGCATGGCGCTTTTAACCTTGAAAAAAATCAAACAGAACCTGAATTTTAATCATTCTAGCCAAGTAAAAATTACGCGAAAAAGTGTTAAAGCCACTATTTTGACAACGAATACCTTGGTGCGGAGTAATTTTTTATTACAGCAACTCTTTAATTTTGCCGGTCGAGGGCTTAGTACGCCTGATTGGCAATATGTATCAACCTCTGTTACAGCACAGTCTGAGCAATAGGAAGCACCATGTTTACTGACGCCGATAATCAAACACACACTCAAGCCACCCAGTCTTCGTCTACCGCGATCAGTTCGCATGCGCGTAATGTGGACTTGGCGATTCGTAATGCCGAAGCAGCCGTATTGAAGCTACAACACGCCGATGGCTATTGGGTATTTGAACTGGAAGCGGATTGTACGATCCCTTCTGAATACATCATGATGATGCATTATCTGGGTGAAATCGATACGGATTTACAAGCTAAAATAGCCCATTATTTGCGCGCTAGACAATCTACTGATGGCAGTTACCCCCTGTTTACCGGTGGGCATGGCGATATTAG
>JAPLRW010000161.1 GCA_026398935.1 Methylococcales bacterium | reverse complement strand
CGGTAAGGTTACATGTAATAATGTGCGCCAAATGCCATAATTTTCAAAAACAGACTTGGCTTATTCGTAAGGCGGCGCATGATTATATTGAGCGGCTAAGTAAAAATTCGTAAGCATCCCAACAACGGATTGACGGTAGTTTTAAATATATCGGTATTCTATTGGCTGCTTCAGTTACCTTTTGAAATAGTTTAATTAAAGACGATACTTATGCGCGACTCATTACCGTATCTAAAAAATACTGATTTCCCGGCAATCACCCGTAACAAGCTGGAAATATTGCAAGTCAACTTGGGGTATTTATGTAACTTAAGCTGTACGCATTGCCATGTGAATGCCGGCCCCAAGCGCACTGAACTGATGGATAAAGCCACGGTTGATGAGGTGTTACATTTCATTGATCAACATGCGATTCATACCCTTGATTTAACCGGAGGCGCACCGGAAATGAATCCGTATTTTCGTTATTTGGTGAGAGCAGCGACGCATCGGGGGGTAACGGTCATTGATCGGTGTAATCTGGTGATTCTATTGGAAGAGGGTTATCAGGATATGGCGGCTTTTCTGGCAGAACAGCAGGTTGAAATCGTGGCATCTTTACCTTGTTATCTAAAAGACAATGTGGACAAGCAACGCGGCAAAGGCACTTTTGATGCCAGCATAACAGCCTTACAAGTGTTGAATACACTGGGGTATGGTCAAGCCAATAGCCCATTAAAACTGAATTTAGTGTTTAATCCCCAAGGTGCAACTTTACCCCCGGAACAGCAAGCACTGGAACGGGATTATAAAAAACATTTATACACACATTTTGGTATTGTCTTTAACCAGCTGTTTGCACTTACCAATTTACCGGTGCAGCGATTTGGCAGCGTCTTACTCAGTACTGGGCAGTTTGATCGCTACTTGACGTTACTGAAAGATAATTTTTATGCGCCTAATCTTGATAAGGTTATGTGTAAAAATACCTTAAGTGTCGATTGGGAAGGTTTTGTCTATGACTGTGATTTTAATCAAATGCTTAAACTGCCGTTAGGCAACGGCTCAAAAATGCACATTAGGCAGGTGTCTGAATTAATGGGAAAAGCCATTAACACCTTGCAACATTGTTATGGCTGTACCGCTGGGCAAGGCAGTAGTTGCTCTGGTGTAATAAATTAAATCAACAACTTGGAGTTTACATGACGATTGAAGCAGGCGTTTTAGAGCGATATTCACAAGGCGCAGAATCCATACAGGCTGATTTATGCTGTCCGGTCGATTATGATCGTGCCTTGTTAGCCTTGTTGCCGCAAGAAATTATTGATAAAGATTATGGCTGTGGCGATCCTTCCCGCTATGTGCAAACCGGCGATGTGGTTTTGGATTTGGGTTCCGGTTCCGGCAAAATCTGCTACATGGCGGCGCAATTAGTCGGTGATTTGGGGCAAGTGATTGGCGTGGACATGAATGATGATATGCTCAGCTTGGCGCGAAAATACCAAGTGGAGATGGCCGAAAAACTGGGCTCGGATCGGGTCAGTTTTGTTAAAGGACAAATTCAGGATTTAGCCTTGGATTTGGCCGCCATGAATGAACATTTAGCGCAAAATCCCGTGCGTCACGCCGAAGATGTCATTGCCTTAAGAGCCTGGCAGGAACAGCAACGTAAAACTGCGCCGTTAATTAAAGACAACAGTATTGATTTAGTGGTCTCCAATTGTGTCCTCAATCTGGTACACGACAGCGATAAAGCGCAATTGATACAAGAAATCTTTCGGGTGGTTAAGCCGGGTGGTCGCGTAGCGATTTCGGATATTGTGTGTGATGAACCCGTACCGGCGCATTTAAAAGCGGATACGCAATTGTGGAGTGGCTGTATTTCCGGTGCGTTGCAAGAACATGATTTCCTACAGGCGTTTGTCGCGGCGGGTTTTGTCGCGGTGACCTTGGATAAATGGGAAAGTGCCGCGTGGCAAGTGGTTGAAGGTATAGAATTTCGAGCGGTCACTATTACCGCGATTAAACCACAGCCTGAACCGTGTTTAGATAAAGGCCATGCGGTTATTTACCGCGGCCCGTTTGCCGAAGTGCGTGATGATGAGGGACATATATTCTATCGTGGGCAACGTATGGCGGTGTGTGAGCGGACGTGTAAATTATTATCCAGCGCGCCGTATACTGAGCATTTTATCGGTATTGCGCCTGTGCAAGCACAAACCCCGCAAAACTGGTGTCATGCGCCGGGCACAGTCAGGTCGGTTAAAGAAACCAAAGGTGCGGCGCATAAAACAGATTGCGCGCCGGGTTGCTGTTAATCATTAATACGGGTTGGACGCTTTAGCATGCCGTCCAAGCAGTGTGACTTTCCTGAGGCCGTTATACAGATTTTCTGTAAAGCGCCTGTGGCAGGGCAGGTTAAAACACGCTTAATGCCGCAGTTAGACGCGATACAAGCCGCGGCAGTGCATCAACAGCTAGCATTGCGCACCTTTGCATTAGTCGGTAGCCTTAGGCTCTGTCCGGTGCAGTTGTGGTGCGCACCCACCGTGCAACATCCGTTTTTTAGTAACGCAGCGGCAACGTATTCGTTTAGCTTGCATGCACAAACGGACGGTGATTTAGGCATGCGCATGGATGCTACGCTACGCTCAGGACTGGAACACGCCGGCTGTGCGGTATTAATCGGCTGTGATTGCCCCTCGTTTACTGCGGATGATTTAGTGCATGCAATACAGGCATTACGCGGGGGCAATGATGTGGTACTCGCGCCCACCGAAGATGGCGGCTACAGTCTGATCGGCCTCACGCATCCGCAACCCGACCTATTTCAAGACATCCACTGGAGTACCCCGCTGGTGTTAGCAGAAACCCGCCGGAAGATTGCGGCAGCAAAGCTAGCCGCGATTGAATTAAACAGCCAATGGGATGTTGATACCTATGCCGATTATTTACGGTTTTTAGCGTATTGAAATCTAGCGGGTACGGCACACTGTAAACTACGTTTAAAAAATCTGGTTATATTTCTATCCAAATAATCCCACGGAAAAAACATAGGTATCAATTGCGTACTGAATGAAAGCCCCGATAAGTATTAGGTTACTATGTGTGTAACCAGTGATTAGATTAGCGTCTTTGCTCGTTATAATGCCAAGCCGTTATAAGCTGATGGCTATTTAAAATGGTTTTAAACAGGACGACACAATGACAAGCACCCAGCAACGCGCCGAACTACAACGCCAAATTTGGCAAATTGCGAATGAGGTGCGTGGCTCAGTCGATGGCTGGGATTTTAAGCAGTATGTATTAGGCACATTGTTCTATCGGTTTATTAGCGAAAACTTTGCCAGTTACATTGAAGGCGGTGATGAAAGTGTTCATTATGCGGCGCTTGCCGATGCTGTCATCACCACTGAAATCAAAGACGATGCCATTAAAACTAAAGGCTATTTTATCTATCCCAGCCAACTGTTTGCAAACATTGCTGCCAACGCCAACAAGAACGAAAACCTCAACACCGATTTAGCCGCCCTATTTTCTGCCATTGAAAGCTCGGCCAATGGCTATCCATCTGAAATGGATATTAAAGGCTTGTTTGCTGATTTTGATACCACCAGTAACCGCCTAGGCAACACCGTTGTCGACAAAAACACCCGCTTAGCCGCGGTACTGAAAGGCGTGGCGGGGCTTAGCTTTGGTGTGTTCCAAGAAAACCAAATCGACCTGTTTGGTGATGCCTACGAGTATTTAATTTCTAACTATGCCTCTAATGCCGGTAAATCAGGGGGCGAATTTTTTACCCCGCAAAACGTGTCCAAGTTGATTGCGCAACTGGCCATGCACAAGCAAACAACTGTCAATAAAATTTACGATCCAGCGGCTGGGTCAGGCTCGTTATTATTACAAGCTAAAAAACACTTTGATGCCCATATCATTGAAGACGGATTTTTTGGTCAAGAAATTAACCACACCACCTATAACCTTGCGCGTATGAATATGTTTTTGCACAACATTAACTACGACAAATTCAATATTGCGCTGGGAAACACCCTGTTAGACCCGCATTTTGGCGATGACAAACCCTTTGATGCCATTGTGTCTAACCCGCCCTATTCGGTGAACTGGATTGGTAGCGACGACCCAACCCTGATTAACGATGAACGTTTTGCCCCCGCAGGTGTGTTGGCACCCAAATCCAAAGCCGACTTTGCTTTTGTACTGCATGCGCTGAGTTATTTGTCTAGCAAAGGCCGTGCGGCGATTGTCTGTTTCCCCGGTATTTTTTACCGTGGTGGTGCTGAGCAGAAAATCCGCCAATATTTGCTGGATAACAACTATGTGGAAACCGTTATTGCTTTAGCACCCAACCTGTTTTTTGGCACCTCCATTGCCGTTAATATCTTGGTGCTTTCCAAACACAAAACCGACAACACAACCCAGTTTATTGACGCGAGTAAGTTATTTAAGCAACAAACCAATACCAACGTATTAACCGATGAACACATCGCGCAAATAATGGACGCGTTTGATAATAAAAATGATGTTGAATATTTTGCCAAATCCTTAGAACACGCTGCGATAGCCGCCAACGACTACAACCTATCGGTCAGCAGCTATGTGGAAGCTAAAGACACCCGCGAAGTGATTAATATACATAAGCTAAATGCCGAGCTTAAAATCACAGTAGCCAAGATTGACCAGCTACGCACGGAAATTGATGCCATTGTGCAAGAAATTGAAGGTGAAAAGGCATGAGTAAACAACACGTCGCGTTAGAGCAAATGCCGCAACAATACACAGACTGGCTCAAAGCGTTAAAGCAGCGCATACACACGGCTCAGCAACGTGCTACCTTGGCCGTCAATCGTGAGTTAGTGCTGCTGTATTGGCAAATTGGGCAAGACATTTTAATGCGGCAAGGCGAGCAAGGCTGGGGGGCTAAGGTGATTGAGCGCTTAGCGCATGATCTGCGCGCTGCATTCCCTGACATGAAAGGATTTTCACCACGCAATCTCAAGTACATGCGCGCCTTTGCCGAGGCGTGGCCTGATGCCGAATTTGTGCAAGCGGTGCTTGCACAATTACCTTGGTACCATCAGTTGGCCTTGCTTGATAAGTTAAACAGCATCGAAACGCGCACTTGGTATGCCAAAAAAGCCATAGAAAACAACTGGTCGCGTAATATACTGGTGATGCAAATCGAAACCCAATTAATAGCGCGCCAAGGCAATGCCGTGACTAATTTTGAGCAACGCTTGCCCAAGCCAGACTCTGACCTCGCGCGTGAATCTATCAAAGACCCTTATCGGTTCGACTTTCTGGGTTTGACCGATGAAGCACAAGAGCGCGAAATCGAAAGCGCCTTGGTACAACATGTGACGCAATTTTTGTTAGAGCTGGGTGCGGGCTTTGCCTTTGTCGGTCGCCAAGTCTTGTTGCAAGTGGGCGAAGAAGACTTTTTTATCGACCTGCTGTTTTATCACCTCAAATTGCGCTGTTATGTCGTGATTGAACTCAAGGCAGGCAAATTTAAACCCGAGCACTTAGGGCAACTGGGGTTTTATATGACCGCCGTCGATAAGCAAGTTAAAACCGAACAAGACAGCGCCACCATTGGCTTGTTGCTGTGCAAGAGCAAAGACAAAATCGTGGCTGAATATGCTTTGATCGATAAAAGCCAGCCCATGGGCATTGCCGAATTTAAGCTATTGGAACATTGGCTTGTTGCTGTGCAAGAGCAAAGACAAAATCGTGGCTGAATATGCTTTGATCGATAAAAGCCAGCCCATGGGCATTGCCGAATTTAAGCTATTGGAATCCCTGCCTAGCAACCTACAAACCCAACTGCCCAGCATCGAGGATATAGAGCGGGAATTACAAGGTAATAATGGAGGAGATGATGAGTAATATCATGGAAAGGCTCAACGGCGTTGAGGTGGAGTGGAAGGTGTTGGGAGACGTAGCAAAAAACCTTGATTCGATGCGAAAACCTATAACAAGTGGATTAAGACAGTCTGGTGATATTCCATATTACGGAGCATCTGGAATTGTTGATTATGTGAAAGACTATATTTTTGACGGAGATTATTTGCTTGTTTCAGAGGATGGCGCAAATTTGCTGGCAAGAAATACACCGATAGCATTTAGCATTAGCGGAAAAAGCTGGGTTAATAATCACGCCCACGTACTAAAATTCAATACCTATGTCGAACGTAGATTCGTTGAAATTTTTCTAAATAGTATTGATTTGACACCATACATTTCCGGTGCAGCTCAGCCTAAGTTAAATCAACAGAATTTAAATAATATTCAAATCCCTATCCCTCCCTTCAATATCCAAGGTGAAATTGTCCGAATTTTGGACAATTTCACCGAACTGACCACCGAACTGACCACCGAACTGACCGCACGGAAAAAACAATACCACTACTATCGCGAGCAGTTGTTGAGTTTTGAAGAAGGGGGCGTGGATCGTTTTCCAATGGGCCAGCCGGAGATAGGTGAATTTATTCGTGGCGGGGGTTTGCAGAAAAAAGACTTTACGGAAAAAGGTGTTGGCTGTATTCACTACGGGCAAATTTATACGCACTATGGCTCTTATGCGGATAGAACCAAGACCTATGTCTCAGAGGATTTCTTTAAAAAGGCTCGCAAAGCCAAAACTGGAGATTTGGTCATAGCAACAACTAGTGAGAACGATGAAGATGTTTGTAAGGCTGTAGCTTGGCTAGGGCGTGATGAGATTGCCGTAAGTAGCGATGCTTGCATTTACAGGCACAAATTAAATCCCAAATATGTTTCTTACTTTTTTCAAACAGAGCAATTTCAAAAACAGAAAAGGCAACACATAACTGGTACAAAAGTACGACGAGTGAATGCTGATGATTTGGCCAAGATATTGATCCCTACGCCTTCACTCGCAGAACAAGCCCGCATCGTCGCCATCCTAGATAAATTCGAAGCCTTAACCAACTCCATCACCGAAGGCTTGCCGCGTGAAATTGCCTTGCGCCAACAGCAATATGAATACTACCGCGATTTGCTGTTGAGCTTCCCCAAGCCTGAAGAGGTAGTTGCCTAATATGAGCAAGACGCTAACGGAAATAGCACAGCAGCTGAAAGACGCCAATAAAAAAGTGCAACTGATCTATGCCTTTAATGGCACGGGTAAAACGCGCCTTTCTCGCGAATTCAAAGAACTGGTTTCGCCGAAAAATACTGATGAAGACACGCCGCACTCAGAGTTAGCACAAAAGAAAATCCTTTACTACAGCGCATTTACGGAAGATTTGTTCTATTGGGATAATGATTTGCAGCTTGATGCCGAACCAAAATTAAAAATCCATACCAATGCTTTCACTCGATGGGTATAGTGGACCCCGAAATCAGGACAATAGTTTAAGCTATACCCTGTCATGGAAAAGGGTTAACAATGAGCGAGAACAAACGGAAGATTTTTACAAGTGCAGAAAAGGCGAAAGTT
>JAPLRW010000260.1 GCA_026398935.1 Methylococcales bacterium | reverse complement strand
TTCATTGATTGACGCCAAGTCGCGTAATGGCAGCATGCGATCTTCATACACTGATTTAAGGCTAGTTTGTGACTGGCTCAATCCTATTACGCCCAATGCGCCCAAGATCACAGAGGCTAATAAAGCCAAGCCAATTAAGCCATTTAGACGCATGCCTATCTGCATTTTTTGAAACATTGCGGATATTCTCGCTAGTAGGTTGTTTTTTATGACGTTGCCATGACTAATCTTTAAGCCATTTGACTTGCCATCCCGAAATAAGCGATAGGCATTGTCGGCGGCTTCAATTTCGGCGGCTTCAATTTGCTGACGGGTAGGTTTACCCCGTACCGACATGAAGCCAACCGGGCGTTGCCCTTCAAAAATAGGGGCAACGTTGGCAATAACCCAATAAAAGTCACCATTTTTGCAGCGATTTTTAACAATACCTGTCCACGGTTTACCGGCTTTGCAGTTTGCCCAGAGATCGGCAAATGCTTCCGGCGGCATGTCCGGGTGACGTACTAAATTGTGCGCTTGACCGATGAGTTCGCTTTCGCTGTAACCACTGGTCTTAATAAACGCTTGATTGGCATAGGTAATGATGCCTTTAAGATCCGTTTTTGAAACCAGCGTTTCTGATTCGGAAAATTGAATTTCTGTTTGAGTAATGGGGTGATTAAGTTTCATTGGGCATCTCCTCAGGTACGCGAGGCTTACCCTACAAGGTAAGCCTCGCGTGTCAATTATTACTAAGCACAGGCATATTGCGGTACGGCTCGAAGGGCGGCTTGCTCGCGTTGGCTGTAATGGCGCACCAATACTGGCACATCAATGATTAAGGCAACTTCGCCACTGCCTAAGATTGTTGAGCCACCAATGCCCTGAACATGATTAAATAATTTCCCCAGCGGCTTAATTACCGTTTGAAACTCACCCAATAACTGATCGACCACCAAACCGGTTTTACTGCCCGCATACTCAACCACCACCACATTTTCACGTTTGCTCGCTTCACGATTACGGGGCGTTGTATCCTCTGCTGTGTCGTTATGGGTGTCTAGCTTGAACAATGCGCCTAAGCGAATAAAGGGCAATACTTCGCCGCGTAAATCCATATAATCGTAGTTATTACAGGTGCTCGGCATTTCCAGACACTCAATAATGCGGTCTTGTGGGATCACAAAAAAGGAATGCCCAATACTGATCAGGAAGCCGTCGATAATCGCTAAGGTTAGTGGTAAGCGAATTTTTAACGAGGTTCCTTCACCCGGAACACTATCAATATCAATCGTGCCACGCAGGGCAGTGATGTTCTGATTCACCACGTCCATGCCCACGCCACGTCCGGAAAGATTAGATACTTGCTCGGCGGTGGAAAATCCGGGTTCAAAAATGAGCGCGTAAATCTCTTTATCACTGGGCGTAATGCCCGGCTGTACCAAACCACGTTCGATGGCTTTGGCCAGTATTCGATCACGGTTCAGACCGCCGCCATCGTCGCTCACTTCGATGACAATTGTGCCTGATTCGTGATAGGCATTGAGTCTAAGCGTACCTTTTGCTGGTTTGCCACGTTCGGCGCGTAGGGCGGCGGCTTCAATACCATGATCCATTGAGTTACGCACCAGATGCATCAGCGGATCACCAATGTGTTCGATGACCGATTTATCCACTTCTGTTTCGCCACCGGTAATCACCAAGCTAATGTCTTTACCCAGATCGGCACTGACATCACGCACGACGCGCTGAAAGCGGCTGAAAGTAGAGCCAATGGGAACCATGCGCAGTTTTAAAGCGCTGTCTCGTACCTCTTCAACCAAGCCGATAATTTCGGCGTTGGTCTCCAGTAGGCGGGAATCTTTTAATTGCACGGCGCGTAAGTTAGCCGCCGCACAGGAAATAACCAGTTCGCCCACCAGATCAATGAGTATGTCCAGCTTTTCGGCATCGACACGAATACTCTGGTTTTCGCGGGCTTTTGATTCTTTAGCTTGTTTTTGTTTTTCCAGTGCGGCATCCACTAAGGGTTGCGGTACTGATTGTGTTTCAACGAGGATACTGCCAATTTGCTGTGGCGGTGATCCTTCGGGTGTGGGTTGTCCTTGTTGCTGTAAGCCTGCTTCAAGCTCGCGGCGAGTGAGTACGCCACTGTGAATAAGAATTTCACCTAAGCGCTGTTCGTCTTCCGGTAAGCTGCGAATCAAGTCAATATAGCTATCAATACTGCTATTAGGCGGTAAGATGTGAATAATACTGTCTTCACGGACGAACTCAAAAACGCCTTCAATGGCTTCTTTACCGACATCACTTTGCAGATCAATTTCAAAACCTAAGTAGCTGGTTTCAGGATTCATGTCTGCCGCGTCGGGCAGGGCATCCGTCAAGGTAGTGAGTGTAACAATGCTGCCTAATGTACCCAGATAGCTAATGAACGCCAGTGGATCCATGCCATTTCTAAAGGAATCTGCACCAAAGCGTAACGAAATATGCCAGTTTCCGGTTTGTGCCGGGTCGTTAGTGGGGGCAGTTGCCTTTACTGGTGCTACCGCCGATTCTTCACCAAGATACGGACGTAATTGGCGCAGTAACGCATCGCCTGTCTGGGATTGTGCGGCATCTTCGGTTTCTTGTCCTTCAGCCAGCGCTTCAACCAATAGCGCAATATGGTCACGGCAGGGCAATAGGATGGCGACCAGCTCGGTTGATACGGATAAATGCCCGTCGCGCAAGGCATCCAACACACTTTCAACGACATGTGTAAAACGGACAATATGGTCTAGTCCAAATAACCCCGACGAACCTTTGATGGTATGCGCCGCGCGAAAAATGGCCGCAATAGCTTCGCTGGGATCAGTTTGTTGCTCCAAGCTGAGCAGGTCATCTTCCATGGTTTGCAACAACTCCTGACTTTCAATCACAAAGGTCTCTAATGCTGCTTGCATTTCTTCATCAAAACTCATGTGCTGTGCTCCCCGCTGATTTTATGTTCTGGTGTACTGACGTGTTGGGTATTACGGGTATTCTGTTACTGTGTTTCATAGTCGGTATGCCTAATCTGAATGACCCAATAGGCTGGTCAAATTGGCTAATGCGAGTACGTCAAGCACGGCTTTACTGTGCATGACGAAACGCAACTGTTTCTGTGCTTTTGCGGCATGTTGCTTAGCCAGAATGAGCAGTTGTGTACCCGCCGTATCTAATTCATTGACTTGCGAAAGATTGATTTCAAGCGTATGACCGGAGGCTATAAACGCCAGCAGCAGATTTTTTTGCTCTGCAGCCGTATAAATAGTCATTTCGCCTTCTATATTAAGTGTTTGCATAATCGCTTTTTCCTATCGCGTTATTCATCAGGTAACATGAATACACGTAAAATCATCAATGAAACAGTGGGTAGGGTTCTGCTAGCTATCAAGGCAGGATTAATTTACTAACCGCCGCCAGCATTTGTGCCGGTTGGAATGGTTTAACCACCCATGCTTTTGCACCCGCCGCCTGTCCTTCCAGTTTTTTAGCTTCTTGAGATTCGGTGGTTAACATAATGACGGGGGTGAATTTGTACGCAGGCAATTGCTTGGCTGCTTTAACAAAGGCAATACCATCCATGTTAGGCATATTGACATCAGAAATAATTAAATGAATTTTTTGTCCATTTAGTTTTGTCAGGGCGTCTTTACCATCGACGCCTTCAATAATGTCGTAACCTGCACTCTTTAACGCGATACTGACCACTTGTCGAACCGAAGCAGAATCATCTACCACGAGAATTGTTTTAGCCATGATTGTTTCCTAAAAAAAAGTAATTTCAACGGGATCGGTGTATGTGTGATTCTCTCCACTGTGCAATTGATGCTCCTCAACCATGGTGTAAGAGCTTTTGAGTTCTTCGAGCATAGCGGATTGGTTCAGGGGTTTTAGCTCACTGATGCCAGCGTCCAGTGTTTTGGCAAGATGCCCAGGAAATTGGTCAATACTGTCACGCACATGAGACAGGGTTTGCCCAATGCGATCCTGAAACTGAAAATGCACCAGTGAGTCATAAATATCTTGTTTTATGTCTTGTGCCGCCGTATCCATTTTTTGATTAGCGTTTTTTAGAGAATCCAAAATGACTTGCATATCGGCTAATACGGCCTGAATTTGCGCGTTGGACGTTTCTACTGATTCAGCATCATATTGCGAGGTTTCTTCTGCGATGGCAAAGGCACTGGTAATAGCGGCATTAATTTCATTGACCTTAATGCCGATATGATTACCTGTTGTACCCGATAAAGTAGATAGTTTTCTGACTTCGTCAGCCACTACCGCAAATCCTCGTCCAGCCTCGCCAGCACGCGCGGCTTCAATCGCTGCATTCAGTGCCAGTAAGTTGGTTTGGTCGGCAATACGTGCCACTTCCGCTGCCATGCTCCGCATTTCACCAATAAAATTAACCAAGGTTTTAATAGCTTCCAGCATGCGGCGTTTGTCATTTAACGCTTGCTCAAGGTTGTTGACGACTTGCCCCAAGCGCTTACGACTGGATATAAAGACCTGTTGATCACTGTCAACAAATACGCGGTGTGCTAAGTTCATTGCACTATCCAGATTATCGACGATGCCATTAAAGCGGCCGCTTAAGGCGTTTACGGCTTCTTCCATTTGTTGCCGGGAATTATCGATCAAGGATGACCAGATCGGTGTCACATGCTGGCTAAAATCCTGCAAACTTTCAGTATAGTCGGTTATTTTTTTTGTTAAATTGGCTTCAGCGAATGCTTGCCTTTTTTGTTCGGGGGTTGGGCCGGATGAAAACCGACGCCCAGACACCCACCAGCCTAAAGACCAAGAAATTAGTGCGATTAATACCATCCAGACTGCGTTGTCTATTTCCACGCTAGAACCTTTACTATATGATTTTTAGGCACGAGTACCGTTAGATTGCTGCACGATACGCATGGGCATTACTTAATGAATATGCGGGTATAAGAGGTGTTCAAGTTGTATTTAAACGTCATAGAGAGCCTCTTCATTAATTACGTTAGAAGCATAGTCGTTATTTTATTTTTTGGAATCAGAAAAATGCTTTGTGATTAGTAGGATAATTAATAGCAATAAGTAGTCTTATTCTTATATTTTGTAGGGTATGTGTGGTGGATTTTTGTGAAATTTGCTGAACGCCAGATTCCAATAGTGTTCTGAGCCTTAACATGCTTGGCACGGGGGTGGATATGACAAGTGATAACAGTGTTGAACATTTAAACGTCGACACTATAATAGCGGGCAGGGCGTGTTCTATGCACACTACTTGAGGTAAGTGTAGCGGCTAATGCATTCGTGCTGTGCCGATACGCACACGGAATAGGCGTAAACCCGCAGCGACACACCACGTAATATTTTACGTTACTCAAGTTATGTTAGGCGCTTTTTAAAGTGATCCAAAAATGCCGCGTAGTGTTATTTACGAATGACATTACGCCTAAGCAGCCGCTGAATGCTGATCATTGACTATTAGCGGTGGTGCAGTAATTTGTTCTGGAAGCAGATGAATAGCATTAAGTAAGGGTAATAATATTTGATCAATAGCATCAATACAGTGCATAACTGTTTCTTTAGCCGCGTGTTCTTTTAACAGTGATTCAAGTTGGGTACTCTGTTGATACAGCGTTTCGGCACCAAAGGTTGCCGCTAGACCTTTTAAGGTATGCGCCTGACGTGTAGCCTCGACGATATTGCCTGCGCATACGTCGGTACGGAGATGGGCTAAATTAATGACTTCGCTTTGAGTAAACATTTTGAGTAATTTAATATATTGGGTTAAATTGCCTTGTACGGGGATCAACCCCGCGTTAACATTCAGTTGGGAGATAGCATCCAACCTGTCCCGTAACAATTTTTCATTGGGTTGTGATTGTGGTAAGGCACTGTCTACCAGCTTATCTGTTCTGGGTGGTAACCAGTTTAAAAGCGTTACATAGAGATTGCGTGGATCTACGGGTTTGCCAATGTAATCGTTCATCCCCGCGCTTAAACAATGTTGCTGGTCTTCATTAAAGGCATTGGCGGTCATGGCGATTATCGGTAAGCTAATGCAACCGGGTAATTGCCGAATTATTTGTGTCGCTTCCAGTCCATCCATCACTGGCATCTGCATATCCATTAAGATTAATGCGTAGTGACCCGCGCTTACTTTTTCTACGGCTTCGTGGCCGTTATTGGCAATATCGCTGACTAAGCCGACCGCACTAAGCAACTCGCTGGCGACTTCCTGATTGATCAGGTCATCTTCCACTAAGAGAATGCGCGTTCCTTGATAATACTGTATCAGCGTTTGCTCAGCGGTTAGTCGGTCTACGCTATCGTGAGCCGCAAAAATGCCCTGTTGATTGTTATTAGATTTTCCTAGGCGCGCCGTCATCCAGAAGGTGCTACCCGCGCCATGAACACTTTCTACCCCAACTTGTCCGCCCATCATTTCAGCGAGTCGCTTGCTGATAATTAAGCCTAAGCCTGTGCCACTAAATTTTCGCGTTGCCGAATCATCTGCTTGGGAAAATGCCCGAAATAGCCGGGATTGTTGCTCTGCTGATAAGCCTATACCTTGATCGGTGACTTCTATACGCAGTAGCAGGTTGATGTTTAAGTCTTCCAGTAATAAGACGCGAACATTAATATCTCCTTGGTCGGAAAACTTAATGGCATTGCCAATATAATTTAAAATAATTTGTTGCAGACGTAGCGCATCGCCCCGTAAAAAAGCAGGTAACGCTGGATCAATGTCTAACGTGAGCTGTAGTTTTTTATTGCTTGCCGACTCACTCATCATGCTAAGTGCGTTTTCTATCAGGTTATGCAATGAAAAATCTTGTATGTCGAGTGCTAAATGGTTAGCCTCAATCTTGGATAAATCCAGAATATTGTTAATGATGCTCAATAAATGTTGCGCGGCATTGTTTATTTTAGCCAGTTGATTGTGTTGTTTCGGGGCGGTAAGGTCTTTTTTGAGGAGATAGGTGAGGCCGATGATGGCGTTCATGGGAGTGCGAATTTCATGGCTCATATTGGCTAGAAAAATGCTTTTGGCTTTGTTGGCGGTCTCCGCAATAGTTTTGGCTTCTGCCAGTTCGGCGGTGCGGCTGTTAACCAGTTTTTCCAAGTGAAAGCGATGTTGATCCAGTTCTTGTGCAAACTGCTTTTTCTCGGTAACGTCTTCTTTTATACTGATGAAGTGGGTAACCTGTCCGTCTGCTGCACGTAGCGGTGAAATGATCATGAATATAGTATATTCCTCGCCATTTTTACGCTGGTTGATTAACTCGCCTTCCCAAGATTTTCCTTGGTTAATAGTCGTCCACATGTCTTTGTAGACGGCGGGCAATGTTTTACCTGACATGAGCATCCGCGGGTTTTCCCCGATCAATTCGGCAGCGCTGTAACCACTTTGGGTAATGAAGGCTTGATTAACGTATTCGATGGTGCCTTGCAGATTGGTGATGAGAACGGCATTGGGGCTTTGTTCAACCGTTTGCGAGAGCTTGTGTAAGTCCTCTTCTGCCGCACGTTTTTCGGTAATGTCTTGAATAATGCCGGATAAGGCGGTTATTTTTTCTTCATCAAACTGGGGATAAGCACGTAGTTCCACCCATTTTTGTTGCTGATTGGCACTGATCAATTCTCCTTGCAGGGTAAACGACTCGCCGGTTTGCTTGGCTATAGCCAGCTTATTGTTGAACTGTTCCCGGTAGAGGGGGTTAAAGAAACCGCTAATGCTAGCAAAGTCCGATTGAGTGGTGTGCGGTATGTCCAGTATGTCGCTAACGGCTTCCGTCCAATGCACCGTCTGATTAACCATGTCCGCTTGCCAGCCGCCCATTTTTGCCATTTGCTGGGTTTGCTTTAGAAAGAATTCGCTTTCGCGCAGCGCTGTTTCGGACTGTGCGCGTTCAATGGCTAGACTGGCAAGATGCGCGCCGCGATTCATCGTGGCGAGCTCTGAGGCGGTAGTGATGTGTTTTTCGTGATAATACAGTGCAAATGTTCCCAGCAGTCGGTTCTGTGAGGATAGGATGGGCACTGACCAGCAGGCTCTCAGATTATGCTCTAATGCCAGCGCTTTAAAGTCTAGCCAGAGTCTATCGGTGCTGATGTCTTCAACGCTGATAACTTGTTTGGTATAAGCGGCAGTGCCGCATGAGCCAGCGCTTGGGCCTATTTTCCCACCATCCACGGCCTGACGAAATGCTGGCGGCAGACTGGGGGCAGCGCCGTGTTTGAGATGTAGGCCATCTTCGGATATGAGCAATACCGAGCAAATAACCCCAGGATAGAGTGTTTCGTAATTTAACACCAACTTAGTTAATATACTGGGTAGGTCGTCACCTTCGGCAAGCTGTTCTAACGCGCGCCGCTCGCATTCGTTACGTTGTTCTAAATGTTTGCGTTCGGTAATGTCACGTAAAAAAGCATTGAAAAAAATCGTATCACCGATGTAAATCGGTGTGATAGATACTTCGATAGGGAATTCACTACCATCTGCTCTTAAGGCGATGATTTCCATACGCTGATTGACTGCTTTGTTAACCGATGGCGTAAGAAAAGCTGCAAGTCCCTGTTGCTGCTGTTTTTTGTAGTGCGGGGGGATGATGAAGTCGCCCAGGAATTTTCCGATAACTGTCGCGCGCGGATAGCCAAATATGCGTTCGGCTTCAGGATTCCAGTCACAGACCAATCCTTGTTGATCAATGCTGATCATGGCATCCATCGCATTGTCTACAATCATGCGCAGGTGGTGTTCTTTTTCACGTAAATCTAATTCGGTCTGCTTTTGTACCTGTGCAGCGGTGTTTAATTGTCCTTGCATTTTTGCTAGCCAGCCTAAAAGATTGGCGTTCTGTGCTGATTTCATTGTTTCAGAAGATGAGAAGTCTCCTTTGCCGATCTTGGTAATACGGGCATAGATCTGGTCAACTGGCGCACCCAAAATCGTCAGTAAGCTTTTATAGGCATCGATAAATAAGAGGATGAGTAAGATCGCGAATGCCAGAAATATGAAGCGAAACAGCAGCGCGTTAGTTTTTGCGTCATTGACGGCTTGGGTAGTACGGGATTCTACTAAGTGATTAAATTCTTGAATAGGCTGCATGATAGCGGCTTTAGCCTGATGATACTTTAGGTCATACAACATAGCCAATGCTTGCGCACGTTGAATTTCCGTTACGTTATTCTTGGCGTCGGTCAACTGCATGGCAAGCAATTCCGTTGAGGTGAGTACATCTGACGCCTGCTTGGCTGCAATAAGCTTTTGAAGTTCTTGTGCGTTAATGCCGAATTGTTGCACGTAATCCATTAATGCAATCGTTTGTTGCTTCTTGGTTTGTGGTATGGGTTCGCCTGCTAAAATCAAATCCCAATATGTCTGCGAATAGGTTTCTGGGCGAGGCTGTTTGCCATCACGAATATCCAGAATAGTCTGATAATATTGCCGATATTTAGGGTCGCCGGACAGTACACTGAGCAAGCTCATTTTAGTTAAATCTTCAGACGATTGTCGCAGTTCCTCGGCTAATTTTTCGGTGGTATAGCGTTGATCATTGGCGTAGTCAATCTGTTTTTCTGCTTGAATATACAGAACAAACGAAATAATAAGTGGCAGTGTAAACCACGCTATCAACCAAAGGTTCTTAGAAAATCCATCTGGTTTTTTATTGGCAGAGATATTGATATTCATGGCTGTTTAATACCCCCGATTTAATTTATGCACTAGCGTGGCGCGCCAGCACTTAGATTTTTAATGATTTAAAAACGTCTACTAGATAAATCTCGATATAACATCACATAACCCACAGTATGAACTATTGAGCAGTGCAGTACTTCCACGATGAAAGCCTTATTTAAACCAACTACCATTCTGGCGTTTTTTTAAAAAAAAACAGGGGATTGATGGCGTTTTTAATAAACCTACCATCAATCCCCTTTTAGGGAGGAGCGCTTTAAATGCGTCATTCAGCTTGCTTGTCACTAACCCCAGAAAGCATGTCTACAATAAAGTAGCTAGCATTAATGGGGGTAAAAAATTTAAAAATAGCTTAAACCTTTAGCTATTACACGATAATTAAAAATGTCAAATAGGTTTATTCTACTTGACTCTCTATCGTAATATCGCGAATGTATTTTATGGGTAGTGACGCGTTATCGTTCAGAAATGGGTACGGTAATGTTGATAAACTTAATTTGGACTAAGCGTAGCTTATTATTTAAAAATAATAAAGAAGCGTAATGCTTTGTGTTTTGTGAGTAGTTTTAGAGTATTTTTGTAAGAATAAGCTTGGTATTGGTAAGGTATTGATATATTTTTTTGTGTAATAACGCAATATTATTAGTATTATTGCGTTATTGGTCGTTATTGTTGTTATGGGGGAAGGGGGATAATAGGAGATTATTAATAGGTAATCAATTGCGTGTATTTCTTCAGCGTCTAAAATAATTCCCATACCGGTTTAATCGTTTCCGGTAATGCTTTTAAACGACCCAGTTCAACCCATTGGTTACTTGGGTTATGGAAATCAGACCCCACCGAGCCATAAAAATCATAGCGAGCAAGGTACTTGCTGGTGAGGATTATTTCTTCTGGAGAGCTGCGTCCCGTAATCACTTCAATACCTTGTCCGCCCATGTCTTTAAAAGCCGTGAGTAAACGGTTCATCCAGTTAGCGGTTAATTTATACCGCAGCGGATGTGCTAATACCGCGACTCCGCCTGCTTGTGTTATCCAGTCAACAGCATCAGTCAAACTTGCCCACGTGGTTGATACGAAGGCGGATTTTCCTTGTCCTAAGTAGCGGTCAAATGCCTCTTGTTGTGTTGAAACGTGGTGTTGTTTTAAAAGGAAATCAGCAAAATGACTGCGGGTGATCATGCCGCGTCCAGCTGCTGCTGTCACAGCGGCATACGCGTCTGGAATACGTTTTCTAGCCAGTTTATCGGCTATTTTTTGGGCGCGTTCGCTACGGATAGTTTGCAAATGACGGATGCCGGTTTTCAGTAAGGCATAGTCAGGGTTGATATTTAAGCCAACAATATGTAAACAGTGATTTTCCCAGGTAGTGGATAGCTCAATGCCATTAATAAAGCGCATGTTGAGACGAAGCGCCGCTTGGAGGGCTTCGTCCAAGCCTTGTGTGGTGTCGTGGTCGGTCAGGGATATGGTGGTAACGCCTTGCAGGTGCGCGCGCTCAATTAACTCGGTAGGCGAAAGAGCACCATCGGAGGCGGTAGAGTGGCAGTGTAAATCGTACTGTTCATTCATTAGTGTATTCAGGTTAAAAGCGAAAATTTCTTTTTCTGGTGTTTATTGATAATCACCATAGAGTTTGGCGTACAGGCCATTTTGCGTGATCAAGGCGTCATGGCGTCCTTGTTCACAGATTTTCCCATCTTCAAAGACATACACATGATCCGCTTGTTTTACCGCACTGAGCCGATGTGCAATAATAATTGTAGTGCGTCCTTGCAAAAAAGTGTTCAGTGCCGCATGTAGTTGGAATTCTGTTTCAGTATCCAGAGCAGAGGTGGCTTCATCGAGAATCACCACGCTGGGATTAGCGGCAATCATGCGCGCAACCGCCATGCGTTGGCGCTGCCCCCCCGAAAGCCGCATACCTTGGCGGCCAATCAGCGTATCCAAGCCATCTTCCAGATTAACAATAACGTCTTTTAGTTGGGCTATCTCTAACGCCTGCCATAACTCAGCATCAGAAGTGGTTCGTCCAAGGGTTAAGTTGGCACGAATCGTATCGTTGAACAGCGCAGGGTTTTGCAATACGGTACAGACATGTTCACGTACAACATCCAGTCCAATATCGTTGATGGGGATGCCGTCAAAGTAAATCATACCATCTGAGGGGGCATAAAGTCCGATCAGGGTTTGAATAAGGGTTGATTTCCCGCCGCCACTGGCACCGACTAAGGCTACTTTTTCACCAGCCTTTATGTGTAGATTAATGCCTTTTAATATAGGCTCTTCACCATAAGTGAAATAAAGGTCTTTAATATCAATTGAAACCGTTTTGTGAGCGGTAAAGGGGTTTTTAAGGTGTGGGTAGGCGGGTTCTTGCTTAAGGGTTTGCAGTTTATTGATTCTGCTTAGGGCGGCTTTAGCCGAATAAAACGCCACTTGAATGCCTAATACTTCTTGTACAGGTGCCATCATGTACCACAGGTAACCAAAGACAGCGAGCATTTGTCCAATGCTCAGATTGGAATAAAACACCATGAGCATCGCTGAGGCTCTGAAAATATCAAAGCCAAATAAGAAAATTAAAAAACTAATCCGTCCGGCAGCATCACTTTGCCAGGCAAATTCGATAGAATGATTTTTTACCTCGCGCGCGGAATCAATCAGTTGCAGGCAATAATGTTGTTCACGATTGCTGGCGCGAATTTGGTGGATGGCGGTTAATGTTTCCGTCAACGCTTGCTGGAAAATTTCATAGGCGGAGTTTTCGCGACTTTTTAAGCCGCTAATGCGACTGCCGACACTGCGTGTAAAATAGATAACGATGGGATTCAGTAACAAAATAAATAAACCCAATTGCCAATGCATCCACAATAAAACCACAGCCGTGCCAATAATGGTTAGAATAGCCACGAGAAATCGACTGATGGTGCTGCCGATAAAATTATCTAGCGTATCAAGGTCTTTTACCAGATTGGTGACCACCGTACCCGTCCCAAGACTCTCGTATTCAGCCATGGATATGGTTTGTAAATGCTGAATTTGCCGCGAGCGAATTGTAAAAATAATATTTTTTGCGATGATACAAAACTGTTTGGTTTGTATAACGCCTAGTACTAGCGAGATGATACGTAATAATACGCTTACGATAAGAACAGCGCTGATGTAGAGTAGGGGGGAATGCCAATGGGTAGGCACGAAGGTGTTGATCGTGTGGATAGTGATGCCGGGTTTATTGAGCAAGACCTCATCGACTAACAATGGCATCAGTAGCGGTACGGGAACACTGGTAATCGTACCTAAAACCGCTATGATATGCGCAGTGACCAATTCTTTTTTGTGTTTCGAGGCGATTTGAATAATGCTACGCCAGGTGTAGCTTGCTTGCTTGGGTTTAAAGTCTTGTGTTTGCACGGAAGGATAAGGAAGTGATGTTTTCTTTTGATTATAACGGTGTGTGAAGTGATTAGGAATAGCTGAGAATAAATGAATGTTTATCGCGTTTTATTAATACGTCTTTTATTGGCCTTGAGCGGTGGGTTTTTTGTTGTTCCTGCTTTTTCGGCTGATGTGGTTGCGCAACGTTTAGATTTTTTACAGGCTGAGCGATTGTTGTCGAATCATAAGTCAGTAGAATTTTTGGCTGTTATTGAAAGCATAAGTGATTACCCGCTGTATCCGTATTTGAAATCAAGGTGGCTGAAGGAGAATCTGGATCAAACTGAGCAAATCAAACAATTTTTAGCGCGTTATCCGGATAGCCGGTATGCCAATCAGGTGCGAGTGCAGTGGTTGGACACACTGGCTAAACAAGCGAGCTGGCAGAATGTTATTACCTATTCGCAGGCCAGTGATAATGTGGAAAATCAATGTCTCTTTAATCAAGCGCGCTATTTAAGTGGGCAGCAAGAAGTCGCTTTGTTAGCGGCTAAGCCATTGTGGTTGTTGGGGGAGGATTTACCGCCACAGTGTGATTTTTTATTGGATGCGTTTAAAAAATCTGCTTATTTCTCGCAAGCACTTATTTTGGAACGGTTTGATGCGGCGCTGCAAAAAAATAAATTACCTTTGGCGCAACACCTTAAAAGTTTACTGGATAAGCAGGGAAAAGACGTTGCGGACTTTTGGTTACGTTTACATAGTCAGCCGGAGTTGATTCAATCGGCTAGCTTTACGCAGATGCCTTCGGATTATCAAGGACGGATGGTTGCTTATGCTGTGCAACGTTTGATCCCTAAAACCCCGCTTCTGGCTGCGATGATTTGGGATACGCGTGCGCTTGAGTTATCCCTTACCGCCGAACGCCAGCAACAAATAACCCAGGCGCTGGCCTTGGCGTTTGCTAATAATAAACTACCAGGTGCGTTTGAACGGTTGATGCAGGTAACGCTTGCTGATGATGACATCAAAGAATGGCGGGTGAGAGTGCCGCTTGTTGCGCAAAATTGGGTGCAGGTAGCGGCTGCCATTGCTTCATTGTCGACAGAAGAACAGGCCAAGTCAAGATGGCGCTATTGGCAAGCCCGTGCGCAAGAGCAGCTAGGCCATAATGATCTTGCAATAGATTTATTTAAACAGCTTGCGCTGAAGTCGGATTATTATGGCTTTTTAGCGGCGGATCATGTGCAGTTACCTTACACCTTTGTTGATAATCCGGTACAGGTCGAACCCCAGCTTAAAGCGGCATTATTGGATAATGAGGTGGTTAAAAGTGTTCAGGAGCTTCGGTACCATCAGCGTGAATCAGAGGCGCAAAAGCAATGGTGGTATATGATTAAACGCTTGGATAAAGATAATATTAAAGCGGCAGCAAAGATTGCGCAGGAATGGCAGTGGCAGCAGATGGCTATTTTTACCATTGCCAAGGCAGAAGAGTGGGATGATCTCTCGTTACGCTTTCCTGTTTTTTATCAGCAGTCGGTGCTGGATAGTGCTGCTAATAATGCCTTAGATCCTGCGCTTGTTTTTGGTTTAATTCGCCAAGAGAGTGCCTTTGATCAAGAGGCGGCGTCCCCCGTTGGTGCGCGTGGTTTAATGCAAATCATGCCCGCAACAGGTGCGCAGATAGCGCGGGAGATGCAAGAGCCTTGGGGTTCTGCCCGTAGTTTATTGGATCCGGCGGTCAATATAAAATATGGCACGCATTATTACAGTAAATTGTTGCAACGCTTTAAAGGGCATGCTGCTTTAGCGGCGGCCGCCTATAACGCAGGCCCATACCGTGTATCGACGTGGTTACCCGTGTTAACTGGGGTTTCGGCTGATATTTGGGTAGAAACAATTCCTTTTAAAGAAACGCGTAAATATGTTTCGTCCGTCTTGGGCTACGCTATGATTTACCAGCAACGTTTGCAACGAGAGGGTCTTAAGCTTCAGGATTTGATGCGGGATGTGACGCCGTCATAAAAATTGAGCTGATTTTTTTTAAGGTCTGTATGATAATGGCAGATGCAGGATTGCAACTTTTAACATTATAAAAATAATTAATTAATTTTAGGTATAAACCCAATGGTAAGACAGCAAAGCTTTACCCGCGAAGAGTTATTAAAATCCGGTAGAGGCGAATTGTATGGAGCGGACAATGCCCAGTTGCCATTGCCTAATATGCTCATGATGGATCGGATTGTGCATATTACTGATGAGGGCGGGTTGTATGATAAGGGCGAGATTATAGCGGAGCTCGATATTACGCCTGAATTGTGGTTTTTTGCGTGCCATTTTCAAGGCGATCCGGTTATGCCCGGTTGTTTAGGGTTGGATGCAATGTGGCAGTTGGTCGGGTTTTACTTATGCTGGATGGGCGGACTAGGTAAAGGCCGGGCATTAGGGGTAGGTGAAGTTAAATTTAAAGGTCAGGTTTTACCGACTGCCAAAAAAGTAACCTATCGAATCAATTTAAAACGGGTTATTTTACGTAAGCTGGTCATGGGTATTGCTGATGCCACGATGGAAGTTGATGGTAAGGTGATTTATGAGGCGACCGATTTACGGGTTGGCCTGTTTACATCGACAAAAGACTTTTAGGAGAGGCAATGAAAAGAGTAGTTGTGACAGGATTGGGAATTGTTTCCAGTATTGGTAATAATCAAAAGGATGTGGTTGAATCCCTCAAGCAGGGGCGTTCCGGTATTGTATTTGCAGAAGATTATGCAAAGCTTGGCTTCAGAAGTCATGTGCATGGTCCGATCAATATTGATCTGGATGCGTTGATTGACCGTAAAGTTAAACGTTTTATGGGTGATGGTGCGGCGTTTAATTACATTGCTATGCAGCAAGCGATTGATGATGCAGGTTTGGATGAGCAGCAGGTGTCTAATTTTAGAACCGGATTGGTAATGGGTTCGGGTGGGCCTTCAACGTCTAATCTGGTTGAAGCCGCTGATATTTTACGGGAGAAGGGCGTTAAAAAAGTTGGGCCATACATGGTGCCTAGAGCCATGTCCAGTACCAACACTGCGTGTTTGGCGACTCCGTTCAAAATTAAAGGCGTTAATTATTCCATTACTTCCGCTTGTGCAACCAGTGCGCACTGTATCGGTCACGCAATGGAACTGATTCAAATGGGTAAGCAGGACATGGTTTTTGCCGGAGGCGGTGAAGAAGTGCATTGGACGATGTCGGTTTTATTTGATGCGATGGGTGCGTTATCGTCTAAATATAACGATGCGCCTGCAACGGCGTCAAGACCTTATGATGCAACCCGTGATGGCTTTGTTATTTCTGGTGGCGGTGGTGTGCTGGTGATTGAAGAGTTAGAACATGCTCTAGCGCGCGGCGCCAAAATTTATGCGGAGCTGGTCGGTTATGGCGCAACCTCTGATGGTTACGATATGGTACAGCCTTCAGGTGAAGGTGCGGTACGGTGTATGCAGCAGGCTATGGCAACCGTTACCGGTAATATAGACTACATTAACGCGCACGGCACCAGTACCTCGGTGGGTGATACTAAAGAATTGGAAGCGTTGCGCACGGTGTTTGGTGATGCTAATGTACCGCAGGTCAGCTCGACTAAGTCTTTAACGGGGCATGCTTTAGGTGCTGCGGGCGTTAATGAGTCTATTTATTCATTATTAATGATGCAGGAAAACTTTTTAAGCGCTTCTGCCAATATTACACAATTAGACCCCGGTGCAACGGGCATACCGATTGTGCGTGAGCGTCAAGACAATGTCACTTTAAACACCATTATGTCGAATAGTTTTGGTTTTGGCGGTACGAATGCGACGCTGATTTTTCAGCGCTTTAACGGCTGAAGGGGATGTAGTTAACGCTCTTTTCTGACGCTTTTTTTAAAAAGAAAGGGATCGGAACAGTCACGGTTGGGGGGCTTGGACGCTTTATGGCGTAGAGCACCCCCACTGCTTATTCTCTTTGGCGGTATTATTACCGACTATTCACCTTTGTTCATGTCAAATCCCATTCAAAAAGCCGAATACGCACAGAATAAATTACACAAACGTTTACGCCATTATGTGGGCGATGCGATTGCCGATTATAAAATGATTGAGGACGGCGATAAGGTGATGGTTTGCCTATCAGGCGGCAAAGATTCCTTTACGCTGTTGGATATATTACTCAGTCTGCAAAAAAGTGCGCCCGTACAATTTGAACTAATTGCTGTTAATTTGGATCAAAAACAGCCAGGATTTCCCGAGCATGTTTTGCCGGAATACCTCGCATCGTTGGGCGTTGCCTACCATATTATTGAAAAAGACACCTACAGTGTGGTGAAGCGGGTTATTCCAGAAGGTAAGACGACCTGTGGTTTATGTTCGCGCTTACGCCGTGGAACGTTATACGGTTATGCCGAAGCCAATGGTGTGACTAAGATTGCTTTGGGACACCATCGTGATGATATTTTAGAAACTTTTTTCCTGAATATTTTTTATGGCGGTAAACTGAAAGCGATGCCGCCTAAGTTATTGAGTGATGATAAAAAAAATATCATCATCAGACCCTTGGCCTATTGCCGTGAAAAAGACATTCAACGCTTTGCAGAGACGCAGAATTACCCTATTATTCCCTGCAACTTATGCGGTTCGCAGGAAAATCTACAGCGGCAGGCAATGAAGGAAATGCTGAGTAATTGGGATAAACAGTATCCTGGGCGGCTGGAAACTATCTTTACCAGTTTGCAAAATGTAGCGCCTTCGCAGTTGGCAGATCGGCAGTTATTCGACTTTGTAGGCTTGCAACAGGATAAAACGTTTGTTCCTCTTGATGAACATAACGATGCCGGGCTAGATGTGCTGTTGCTATAATCCAGTAAAAAATATTAGGGAGGGGCGGATTTTAAAACGCCCTAATTATTTAGGTAAAATAGGTAGAAAGCGGTTTGTAATACGCGCTATAGGAGTACGAGTGGACAGTTTTAAATTATCAATCTTCGTTACCATCGCTTGTATGGTGGGTGCATTTTTTTGGAGTGGCGTGGAAGCCGTTTTTTTGGTATTGATCTTAGGCTTTTTAGAAGTCAGTCTTTCGTTTGATAACGCTGTCGTGAATGCCAGTGTGTTAAAACGAATGCCGCCTATTTGGCAGCAGCGATTTCTAACTTGGGGTATGCTTATTGCCGTGTTTGGTATGCGCTTGGTTTTTCCGGTAGCGATTGTAGGTTTTGCCGCGGATATTAGTTTCTTTGACGTTACTCAAATGGCGTTACACGATCCTTTGCAGTATGCGAAACATTTAGAAGATTCGCATACTTTGATTGCGGCATTTGGTGGAACGTTCTTATTACTGGTTGCTTTTTCTTTTCTATTGGATGATGATCGGGACATTTACTGGTTAGGACAATTTGAAGAGAAATTACAAAGTTTGGGCAAAGTCGATGCGGTTAGTACGACCATTACTTTGGCGGCTTTATTGCTTACCTATCATTTTGTAACGCCTGAGCATCAACATGATGTGCTGATGGGCGGCATATGGGGTATTTTTCTATACGGATTAGTGAGTAGTTTGGATCGCTTTTTTCAGACGGATGAAGAAACAGAAGTGCTTATTGATGCCGCGAAAAAAAGTGGTGTTATGGCGTTTATGTATCTTGAATTATTAGACGCTTCTTTTTCATTCGATGGCGTGATTGGTGCGTTTGCTATTACGCGTGATATTGTCGTCATTATGCTGGGTTTGGGTATTGGGGCGATGTTTGTACGGTCATTAACTGTATTACTGGTTAACAAAGGCACATTGGATGAATATGTTTTTCTGGAGCACGGTGCTCACTATGCGATAGGTGCGTTAGCAACGATCATGTTGATTAGTACGTTTCAACATATTCCAGAAATATTTACTGGTTTGATTGGTGCGGCATTTATTGGATTATCGTTATATTCATCTATTCTCGATAAACGTAAAGAAGAAAAAGCGTAGTGTAGTGAATCCGTTATTTTTATCGTAGACACAAAAGGAGATCCGTGTGAGTATTTCATTAGCTAAGGGTGGTAACATCAGTTTGTCAAAAACTGATCCAACCCTAAAAAATATCATTATCGGGCTGGGTTGGGATGCACGACCTACCGATGGTGCTGATTTTGATTTAGACGCCAGTGCTTTTATGGTCAAAGAAGATGGTAAAGTGCGATCGGATAGCGATTTCATTTTTTACAATCAGACTAAGTCTAGCTGCGGCTCTGTTGAACATACCGGTGATAATCGCACCGGTGCTGGCGATGGTGATGACGAATCACTCATCGTATTATTAGATAAAGTTCCGCTGGATATTCAGCGCGTCGTGTTTACGGTAACGATTCATGATGCGGATATGCGCAAGCAAAATTTCGGTCAAGTATCTAATGCATTCATTCGTGTCGTCAATAAAGACGGTAACACGGAAGTGGCACGTTACGACCTGAGTGAAGATGCCTCGATTGAAACGGCGATGATTTTTGGTGAGTTATATCGGCATGCTGGCGAGTGGAAATTTAAAGCAGTTGGCCAAGGGTACGCAGGTGGCTTAGGTGCTTTAGCGCATCAGTACGGTATTAACGTATAACACTACACATAACCTACACTCTATTTATACAACAACAGGAGGCTATTATGCCAGTATCACTCAGTAAAGGTGCGAACGTTAATCTTAGTAAAGAAGCACCTGGTTTAAATAAAATCATCGTCGGCTTAGGCTGGGATCCTCGCGCAACCGATGGCGCAGCGTTTGATTTAGACGCCAGTGCCTTCTTGCTTAAAGCCGATGGTAAAGTGAGAAATGACGGTGACTTTTGTTTTTATAATAATAAAAAAGTAGCGGATGGTGCTATTGAACACACTGGCGATAATCTAACCGGTGCGGGTAGCGGTGATGATGAAACAGTTAAAGTTGAATTAAGCAAAGTACCCGCTGATGTTGAACGGGTTGTTTTTGCTGTCACCATTCATGATGCGGAAACCCGTAAACAAAATTTTGGGCAAGTAAGCAGTGCGTTCATTCGAGTGGTTAATGAAGACGGCGGTGTTGAAATTGCCCGTTACGATTTAAGTGAAGACGCCTCGGTTGAAACTGCGATGATTTTTGGTGAAATTTACCGTAATGGCACTGACTGGAAGTTTAAAGCGGTTGGTCAAGGATTCGCGGGGGGCTTAGGGCCTTTAGCGTCTTCTTTTGGGGTCAGTGTTTAATAAAATATTTTGAAGCGTATTAAGCCCCTTGGTATTTATGTAAAAAATAGTAAGGGGTTATTCGTATTTCTTTAAAATACCCGTCACATGTCAGGAGTTGTTATGGCTATTAGTTTACAAAAAGGACAAAAAATATCATTGTCCAAAGAATCCGGTGGAGCATTAAGCAAAGTCGTTATGGGCTTGGGTTGGGACGCTAAAAAAAGTGCGAGTAGCGGTGGCGGTTTACTAAAAGGCTTGTTTGGCGGCGGTAGCAGCAGTGAATCCATTGATTTAGATGCCTCTTGCGTCATGTTTGATGAGCAGAATAAACAAGTCGACAGTATTTGGTTTGGGCAGTTAAAAAGCAAAGATGGCAGCATTGTACATTCTGGCGATAACCGCACGGGCGATGGTGACGGTGATGATGAGCAAATCGTGGTGCATTTAGATAAAGTACCAGCGGGTGTTAAATCACTGGTGTTTACGGTTAATTCCTTTAGTGGACAAACCTTTAATGACGTTGAAAATGCCTATTGCCGGATAGTGGATAGCAGTAATAACAGTGAAATTGCCCGTTATACCTTAAGTTCACAAGGTACGCATACCGCGCAAATCATGGCGAAAGTGTACCGTCATAACGGCGAATGGAAAATGCACGCGATTGGTGAAAATGGTACAGGTCGTACTATTGATAGCTTATTGCCGCAGATCATTCCGCATTTGTAAGCTAACCATTATGATTAATTTTTACGAATGAGAATTTGGTTTAATAAAACATTTTCGACCATTCAAGCGGTATTTAGACAACTTCGCCAGTCAGCTCCTGCTGGCGAAGTAATGTTAATCTGCACCAATACTTACGCAACAGCATCGGCTTTTAGAGAAAGTGATGAAGCGTATCTTGAACCAGCTGAATTAACCGGCGCAGATTATCTTGATTGGTGTCTGGCGTTTTGCCAACAGCAGCACATTGACTTGTTTTGGCCGGGCAAAGAAGCGGCACTTATCAGTAAAAATCATGCGTTGTTTCAGGCAATCGGTACGCAAGTGTTATCGGTTGCTGATTATGACACTCTGACACTGTTACATAATAAAGCGCATTTTTATACTGACTTGCCCGATAGCGTTGCTCAGGTAATGGATTTTCGTGCGGTAAATGATTGCGCCAGTTTTGATCAAGCGATCATTGACTTATCGGTAAAGCATGCCCAATTATGTATAAAACCAGCTGTTTCAGTATTTGGTTTAGGTTTTAAGATTTTGGACTGTCAGCGCAGCAGCATTGAACATGTTTTGAAGGGGGTTGAGTATCAAATCCCCTTAGTTGAATTACGGCAAGGCATGCAAAGCGCGCCGTATTTTGACACTCTATTGGTCATGGAGCATTTGGCTGGGCATGAATGGAGTGTTGATTGCGCGGGGCGTCATGGTGAACTACTGTGTGCAGTACAGCGTAAAAAATCCCCTTTAGCAGGGCATGGGCAAACCATCGATAATAATGCCGAGATTGATGGCATGGTTACGCGATTAACGGCGCATTATCGGCTGAATGGTCTGTTTAATATCCAGTTTAAAAACGGCGAGCAGGGTGTTCGCTTATTGGAAATAAACCCACGACCCTCAGGCGGCTTTGGTATGGCCTGCTTATCCGGTGTAAATTTGGCGCAGATAGCGTTACAAGCCATTAAAGGTGAAACAATCGTAAAACCAGCTATTCAGTATGGCTTACAAGTGACTGAAGTTAATACACCTGTGGTGCTGCAAGAGCCGGGCTAAAAAATAGGGTATTATTTTAGCCAAAAGAACCCGCATGCCGAGCATATCTTTTTAGCATAACCTGATTAAATAGGCCGGAGGTGTCATTATGTCTGTTCTGCACCCCAAATTAGAGGCGTTGCAGCGCACACTATTAACCCCTTCTGCTTTAACACAAGTCAACGATCCTTGGTTGGCACAACAACGCATCGAGTTATGGCTGAAACGGGATGATTTAATACATCCAATCATCTCTGGCAATAAATGGCGTAAATTAAAGTACATTTTGCAACATGCCTTGTCCGTCAATGCCGACACGCTTATCAGTATGGGCGGCGCATATTCCAATCATTTACATGCACTGGCTTTTGCAGGTCAGCAATTAGGTATCAATACCATTGGTTTGGTACGCGGCGAAGCGCCGCCCGTGTTAAATCCTACGCTGCAAGATGTGCTCAGCTGGGGCATGACCTTAAACTATGTCACACGTGTTAACTATCGTGAGTTAAGACACTATAAACACTGGCAGGCATTACCGGGACTGAGTGCCGGACAATATTGGCTGCCAGAGGGTGGTGCAGTTGAATTAGCCTTGCAAGGTGTCGCCGAATTAGTGACTGAAATTAATCAGTCGGATGCCATTCTATGTGTGCCGTGTGGTACAGGAACCACCTTAGCAGGCATTATTGCTAATAGCGCGCCCACTATGACTATTCTTGGTTTTGCCGCATTAAAAGGTGCGGGGTTTTTAAATCCTGATGTACACGCATTATTGCCCCTCGATAAGCACCTTGGAAAATGGTCGATTAATCTGGATTATCACTGCGGTGGGTTTGGGAAAGTGACACAAGAACTGTTGCAATTTATGCAGCGCTTCGAATACACCACAGGCATAGCGCTAGACCCCGTGTATACCGGAAAAATGTTACTGGGGATTTATGATTTAATCACCCATGGTTATTTTAAAGCAGGGCAGAAAATCATTGCGGTACATACCGGAGGACTGCAGGGGGCTCGTGTTATTGTCAAGCATTGACGATTAATCTTTTTTCCGAGGCGGCGGTGGGCTATAACGCTTATCCAAATCCTGATCAATTTTAACCGTCAGGCTTTCAATGGCTTTATGGGTGAGGGTTTTATCGCCACCTTTTGTCTCGATGGTATAATTGCCGATGAGTTGCGCATCATTAACCCGAATAAGATGCCCGATAAGGTATGCGAACAAAAAGCTGGGTTTGTGTAGTCGACCAACCAAAACATAATCAGCCTTAACTTTTTTAGCCAGATCAGCGGCTACGTCATGATGATCAAACAAATAACCAAAGCCTGCGTTTGCTCGTGCTTGATCCTTTAACGGAATCGATATGATCTCGTAACCCGCGTGGCCTAATTCACCTTCCAACTGCGTTTTTATCCCAGCGGTTCTTGCTATTTCTGCAGGTATGTTAGGCGCTAAGGTGAGATCTTTTAGCTCAAAATCCAGGACGGCAATGCGTGTTGCTGCTTGGGCGTAAGTGACAAAAAGCGTTAATGCTAAACAGAATGCATACCGTTTCATGATAGTTTTGCCTTATAGATTAAGGAGGGGAATAGGATTCCCATGAATAGTCGAGTATACCCATCTTTTACGAATGTGCTTTATTCTGCTACTGAATTTTTCTTTTTTAGAATAAAAAGTTGCTGCTCAACTTCAACTCAGTCTATTTGTTATGGTCTGTATTGGCATTAATGTAGTCGACATTACTCGGTGACAGCCATTTTGCCAGCATTTTTTTACGGAAGATGAAAAAATAGCTGGCGCATATACCCTGATACATAGGCAGTGTACTCATTTTTTACGATGTACAGGATGTTGTGGTGCGTATAAAGTATTGATAATAATTGGTTTGATAAATTTATTAAGCAATTTCCCTACCAAAAGTTTTAAATGCATTGACCTTTTGAATAATTACCTTATAATGCACCTCTCGTCTAACGTGGAGCGGTAGTTCAGTTGGTTAGAATACCGGCCTGTCACGCCGGGGGTCGCGGGTTCGAGTCCCGTCCGCTCCGCCACGTTAGCACGATAACATCTGTTTTAAATGATGCCATATTCTGTGGCAAATGTCTTTTTAATGCTTGAAGTACAAAGTTTGTGCCGAGTATTCAACGAAGACTGCCATTCAAATAAAAGCCTTTACCCCATGGGTACAATACGTTATTACTATAACCTTGTACGGCTTTGCATAATTCTGAAAAATCCTAAAATATGCCTCAATAGCCACAAAAGTGTCCAGTTGTAAAATACTTACGCCCGTTGAACTGCGTTGTTATGATTGCATTATAAACGCGCCTCCTGTATTAATAGCACAACTATTCCCAAAATACATCTTTAAACGCTATGGCTAGACGAAGTGAACATACACAGGATGAAATCAGGAGCATGGTGCTTAACGCTGCTGAAACGATTCTTATTGAGGATGGCTTAGCTAAGCTCAAGGTGCGCAATATTGCCATGGAAATTGGTTATACGGTCGGTAGTATTTACATGGTATTTGATAACATGGCCGATTTGATCTTGCACTTAAAAGCGCGGACGCTAGATGATATGGCGCTGCATTTACAGCAAGTACCCAGCAATAATACGGCTCAATGCTGTTTACTCGACTTGTCCAAGGCGTATTTAAATTTTGCTAACCAACATTTTAATCGCTGGAACATGCTGTTTGATCATACCAAAACGCCGGAATCAGTTA
The DNA here is from genome assembly GCA_026398935.1 of Methylococcales bacterium. GTDB lineage: Bacteria > Pseudomonadota > Gammaproteobacteria > Methylococcales > Methylomonadaceae > SXIZ01. The sequence goes on along the minus strand of JAPLRW010000260.1, from coordinate 6,991 downwards.
CGCCGGATTGGTATAAGCATAAAATAACCCAGCTATTTAGACCGATTGAGTATCAATTTGAACGTCTTACGCCTAATGCATCTGCTGAGCAAACACAGCGCGCCGCCCAGGCGTTATGGAGCGGCGTGCATGGCATCTGTTGTTTGTCGCTGAGCGGTTCGTTGGATGTGGTTGGTGTGCGTGATGTTGAGGCGACGGTAGTGGTGTTAGTCAATAGCTTTGTTCGTGGGTGGGCAAGCGACTTACCGTAATGGACGTTGCTCTGCTGTTATGCGTTAACGTTTTTTCCGGCAGCCAGTAGTTCCGCTATAAAATGTTGCACATAAGAAGGTAAGTAGTTATTTCTTAAATAGGCTATTTTTGCCTTGGAGCTGGGAATAAAGTCAGCTAGGCTTCGCGCGGTCAGATCACTATCAACATCGGCATCATAGGCCATACCCGTAATAAGCCCGACACCTAATCCCGCGCGCACATAGGTTTTAATCACATCACTGTCGGCAGCGGACAAAAAAACATCCAGTTCTAAACCTGCTTTTTGCAAAGCACTTTCTATCGCAGACCGCCCGGTAAAACCAAAGCTGTAAGTCAATATAGGATAATTAGCCAGTCGTTGCAGACTCATTTCACCTTCGCACAAGGGGTGTCCATGTGGCATAACCGCCGCATGATGCCATTCGTAACAATCTTTGGTCACCAGTTCGGTATCTTCTTGTACTTTCTCTGTGCAAATCGCAACATCCGCTTTATGTTGATGTAATTGATCTATCAGGTGTTCCGGCGAACTTTGCTGCATGTAAATACGCACCCCCGGATATTTTTCCCGAAAGCGTTGAATGGGTGCTGGCAAAAAATATTTTGCTTGTGCATGGGTAGTGGCGATATGAATCGTACCATGCTCACTGTCCATAAAATCCGCCGCGATGGTTTGAATGTTTTGCTTGGCCTGATTAATGGTTGCCACTTCCTGCATAATGCGCTTACCCAGCAGGGTTAAGCCAATTAACTTTTTACCATTGCGTTCAAATAATGGCGCACCTAATTCAACTTCAAACATCTGCAATTGGCGGCTAACAGCAGATTGCACCACGCACATTTTTTCAGCCGCTTTCGATAAATTAAAATCGGTTTCTTGAAGTACCCGCAACAATTCGATTTGATTTAAGTTCATAGTCTAATGAATACGATTAGCGGTACGGGCAGGATTAAGCAGATGATATTAATGAAACCATCTCGCGTTACGGATTTTCACGGCTACTTTATCACCTCTATTCAGTTGCAGTTGCTTAAATCGTTCATTGGGCATTTCCGCATAAATGGGCTGATTAAACGGCTGCGCACCTTTTCCAGCTAATTCAATTCTGATTAGCGAGCCTAAATGTTGCCAATCTTTTAATATGGCATAAGCGCCCATTTCTGCGGCTAGGTCAGCAGACTTTACCAGTTCAATATCATGTGGGCGCACATGGGCAAATTGGCCTTGTGTTTTTGCAAGGGTTAAGCCAGAGGTTTTGAGCCAATCTTGGTCAATCTCTGCCGTATCAAAAATATTGGTTTGTCCAATAAAACGTGAAACAAAGGCATTGCTTGGATTGTCGTAAATATCGCTGGGTGCGCCTTGTTGTTCAATACGCCCATGATTAAGCACGACGACCTGACTGGCCACCTCCATCGCTTCTTCCTGATCATGTGTTACAAAAATACTGGTCACATTGAGATCATGGTGCAAATTTCTGAGCCACAAGCGCAAATCTTTACGCACGCTGGCATCCAGCGCACCAAACGGTTCATCCAGTAATAATACCGACGGTTCCACCGCCAATGCGCGCGCCAGAGCAATCCTTTGCCGCTGCCCGCCAGAGAGTTGATCGGGGTGGCGGTCATGTAGCCAATCTAATTGCACCAGTTCCAATAAAGTATGTACTTTTTTCTGAATAGCGGCTTCGTTGGGGCGGATTTTTTTGTTTTTAACGCGTAAGCCAAAGGCGACATTTTCAAAGACAGTCATGTGTCTAAATAACGCATAATGTTGAAACACAAAGCCAATGCCGCGATGACTGGCATGTTCGTGGGTTTTATCTTCACCATTTAACAGTACACGGCCTGAGTCTGATTTTTCAAGACCTGCAATAATCCGTAGCAGCGTGGTTTTCCCACAGCCCGAGGGGCCTAGTAGCGCAACCAGTTCACCTTCAGGAATTTCAAGATTGATGTGATCCAGCGCCGCAAAGGCGCCAAAGTTTTTACTGATGTCGGAAAGTAAAATGCTCATAAAGGGGTCTCATTGTGTGAAAAGTGTTTAGGGTATTGTTGTTCCCTAGTGCTGCAGTAGAACAAGTAAATAGTTAGCCAGTTAATGTTCAATAGCCACGCTCACGTTGCTGTTTCCATTCCAGTACGCTTTTCAATATCAGTGTAACAATCGCCAATCCGGCAAGAATTGACGCACTGGCAAATGCACCAACAAAATCATATTCGTTATAACTGACTTCTACATGCAAGGGCAGGGTATTGGTCAAGCCGCGAATATGCCCCGATACCACCGAAACCGCGCCAAATTCGCCCATGGCTCTAGCATTACAGAGTAATACACCGTACAACAGCCCCCATTTAATATTGGGTAAGGTAATTAAAAAGAAGGTTTTCCAACCGCTGGCTCCCAATGATAAAGCCGCTTCTTCCTCTTCACTGCCCATTTCTTGCATTAGCGGAATCAGTTCGCGTGCAACAAATGGAAAGGTAATAAATAACGTAGCCAAAATAATACCGGGTACGGCAAAAATGATTTTAATATCATGCTCTGCAAACCAGCTACCAAACCAACCTTGCGCACCGAATAACAGGACAAAAATCAAACCGGAAATGACTGGCGAAACTGAAAAGGGCAAGTCAATCAAGGTGGTTAATAAGCTTTTACCCAGAAATTCAAAGCGGGTAATACACCAGGCCGCGGTGATACCAAACACGGTATTTAAAGGAACGGTTGCTAAAGCGGTTAGTAAGGTTAAACCTATCGCGGCTTGCGCTTCCGGTTGCGCTAAAGCATCCCAATAAGCGCTAACGCCTTTAGAAAAGGCTTCAATGATCACCACGCTGAGTGGTAGGCAGAGGAACAAAAAGATAAAGCCGACCGTTATAAAAATAAGTCCTCTTCTTACCCACGTTGGATCTTCCAGCGCTTGTGGAATAGCGGTTAATTTAACCGTGTGTTGTGACTGTGTTACAGCATTCATAGGTGTCCTCGCTTACAGTTGTCCGGATCTTTTACGAACCCAGAGTTGTAATAAGTTAATGATCAATAACAAAACAAAAGAAATAACCAGTAACGTGAGCGCAATAGCGGTTGCTCCCGCGTATTCATATTGTTCAAGTTTGGTAATAATCATTAACGGTACAATTTCTGATACATAAGGAATATTGCCAGCAATAAAGATAACAGATCCGTACTCTCCGACACCGCGTGCAAAAGCTAACGAAAATCCGGTTAAAAGCGCAGGGAAAACATTCGGGAAAATGACTTTGGTAAAGATTTGCAGCTTGGTGGCACCCAAGGTTGATGCGGCCTCTTCCATGGTGCTGTCAAACTCCTGTAACACGGGTTGCACGGTACGCACTACAAAGGGCATGCTGATAAAAATCAAGGCAATCACGATGCCCGTAGGGGTATAAGCGACTTTAATGCCGAAGGTATTTATAAGTAATTGCCCGATATAGCCATTCGGCTGATAAATGGTGGCTAATACAATACCGGCCACCGCAGTGGGTAGGGCAAACGGTAAATCAATCAATGCATCAAGGATACGTTTACCAAAAAAATGGTAGCGTACAAATGTCCAAGCAATAATAAAACCAAAAAAGCTGGCGATCAGCGCCGCCAGCAATGAGGTTGAAAAGCTAACACGGAAAGAAGCCATTACCCGATTACTGGTAATGATATGTACATAATCATCCCAGCTAAGTGATAGGCTTTTAAATACCAGGGTACTGAGTGGAATAAGTACCACCAGTCCTAAATATACTAGGGTGAAACCCAATGTTGGACGAAAGCCCGGCATGATATAACTCTGTCTCATAGTCGGTATATCTCTTGGCTAAGGTGATTGAATAGGAAATAAACGCTGAACATTTTTTAATGTATCATTATTATTATGGTCATAAATGCATAAGGGCGAATGAATTCGCCCTTAGTGGCGTGGGTTGTAGCTGTGTATTAAGGGGCGTAAATTTGATCAAAAATGCCTTCATCATCAAAATGGACTTTTTGTACGTTATCCCAACCGCCAAATACATCATCTACTTTAAAACGTTCAATTTTTGGAAAACGTGCAATATCGGCAGCATCCGCATATTTAGGCTCGCTAGGACGATAAAAGTGTTTAGCAGCCAGTTTTTGTCCGGTAGGTGAGTATAAGAAATTTAAATACGCTTCTGCTAAATCACGCGTGCCGTGTTTATCAACGACTTTATCAACGATGGCAACCGGTGTTTCAGCAAGAATACTGGTGGGTGGGACGATAATATCTACTTTGCCATCACCCAGTTCTTTCAGTGCCAGATAGGCTTCGTTTTCCCACGTTAGTAACACATCGCCAATTTCACGTTGTAAAAAAGTCGTTGTCGCGCCTCTAGCGCCGGAATCCAATACAGGGACATTTTTATATAATTTTCTTACAAAATCCTTGGCGGCATCCTTGCTGCCGTATTTCTTTTCTGCGAATGCCCACGCGGCTAAATAGTTGTAACGCGCACCGCCAGAGGTTTTAGGGTTAGGGGTTATGACAGCAACACCTTCTTTGACCAAATCATCCCAGTCTTTAATGCCTTTAGGATTACCCTTACGTACTAGAAACACCATGGTTGAGGTGTAAGGGATGCTTTTGTTGGGTAAGCGCGATTGCCAGTTTTCGGGTAATAAACGCGCCCGTCGAGAAATGTTGTCAATATCGTAAGTAATGGCTAGCGTTAATACGTCAGCTTCCAGACCGTCAATGACCGCCCGCGCTTGTTTACCTGCGCCACCATGCGATTGTTGAATAGTAACGGTTTCACCGGTTTTTGCTTTCCAGTCTTTGATAAATTCTTTGTTAAACTCTTGATACAGCTCTCTGGTTGGGTCATAAGAAACGTTCAGTAATGCTCTATCCGCTAGGGTCGCTTGGCTCAGCAGTAAGCCAGCGGTGAATAACGCCGTTTTAATGAGGGTGTTAAATTTCATTGGTAGATTCTCTTAAAAATGGAAGAATGAGTTAGTATCAAACGCAATACGAATGAGATGTACGTAGTGTAGATAGATAAGTTACGCTTGTGAAATGACCTTTTTAGAACGCATCATCTAAAAATTAGATACAGAAGTGTGTGGGTAGTACACAGGTCTTACGCCGTTAAAATGCATGTTAGTTAAACGATTGGCGGTAAAAGGCGTCATTTCACGATGGATATGACGCCCTTGAACTATAAAAAATCACCCGCGTTATGTCACACGATTGCGCGGGTGGTTATGGCGTTTAAAAAGACAATTGAAAGCGTGTTGCAAATACTTTTTCGGTTTGTCGGTCTGCATTTCCTGCTGCACCGCCATTGAAATTAGTATGTTCATAATCAGCACGAATCAACGCATTGGCATTAAGATACCAATTCAAACCCAGCGTCCACGTCGTGGCATGATTTGCCGATTTGTTTGAATCGATCAATAAAAAGGTAGATTTATCTACGCTTAACTCTGTCCACCTTCCGGCAACTTGTAGCGCTCCCCATTTACCTGCAAACGGATCAAACTTCTGCATGGGTTTCACCCCTTGAAACGTGTTGTCTTCCCCCGTGAGCACATACGATGCTAATACCTGCCAAGAGGTGTTATCTTGTTTGACATTTAAGGCTTTACCCGCTTTGGTGCTGGACAATGTTTGCGTATCGGTCACATATTCCGCCATCAGACCAAAGGGGCCGGTGTACCAATAGGCTTGTGGGTAAATTCGGTAATGTTCACCATTTGCGGTTGGCGCGACATCAACACCTGAAGCCAGTTTGGAGTAATCAAGGTACGTTGCTCGAGCAATCGGTGTGCGTTGATTCGCTAACAATTGCTTGCTCGGATTTTCCCATGACCCCGCAACACCGAGACCTAAACCATCAAGCACTGAGCCGGTGTGTTGAAACGGATGTGCCCACACACGCCCAACAAACTCTTTATCATCATTGGTGTCTGGGGAGCTTTTATCTGGACTGCCGTCATCACCACTGCCGTTAAACACGCCCAATTGATAGGAAAAGAGGTTTTTGGTGTCATGATTACCCGTTCCAGTATATTCGGTACTGAATCCAGACTTGCCAACGCCACCATGAATCATGACCCCAACATCGCGGTTACTGGCTAAATACGTTGGATAAGCGCGTTCAAGAAAAGTGCCGTCAGAGTCGCCTTGTAAACGTTCCAAACTGAGCGGGCTTTTAAATTTACCGACCGTTAAGCTGGCTTCTTTAACATAGGCATAATCCAAATAGGCATCCGGTAGGATATTTGTTGCTGCAAAATCCGGCATGATTTTGTAGTACAAGTCTTTCCATAAATAGCCTTCTATCCATACTCGACCTTGTTTTAATGTGAAGCTATCTGTCGTCAAACTTTGATGGTCATCTTGAAAAAAAGTAGAGTCGGCCTGTACTGCGCCGCGGATTCTAACGGAATGTTTTTTATCTGAGGACGTTATCCTAAAGCCATTTTCACCCGCATCAAATTTAGGCAATGCTTTAAAAAGTCCACCATTCGTTTCATCTTGCACTTCAACTTTGCGTGCTAAAAGGTTTACTTTTTTCGATAAGTCTTCTACTTCTGGACTCGCAGGTTTTACAGTGGCGGCATGGTCTAATTTTTCCAAGCGGCTTTCTAATTCACGAATACGTTTTTCCAAAACATCGGTATTACTGGCGGCGTAAACATTGCTGGTGCTTAATATAATAAGATTTATGGCGCTTACGAGCGCCGACTGTTTAAGTT
>JAPLRW010000280.1 GCA_026398935.1 Methylococcales bacterium | reverse complement strand
GGCGGCGGCTTTTTCAGCGGCAACTTTATCTGCGGCGATTTTAGCCACAGCCGCTTTGTCATCAAGCACCTGTTGTTTGGCGGCAACTTTAGCTTCGGCCGCTAACTTTTCCACCGCAAGCTTATCGGCTAAAATTTTTTCTTGGTTTTTTTTATCCGCTAACTTTCGATATTCAATTTGTTCTTTAGCCAATTTATCAACGGTTTTTTTATCCAGCAGCAGCTTATCTTTAGCCCTTCTGTCCGCTTCAAGCTTATCACTCGCCTTTCTATCGGCTTCGCGCTTTTCCTTAGATTGTTTGTCACTGAGTTCTTCGTCCTGCAAAGCACTGGTGACCACAACATCTTCTTCAACAGCACTTTCATGTAGAATTTTTTCGCGTTCTTTTTTATCCTTTAAAGCAGCCATGTCTTCCAAGCGCATTTTTTCAGCGGCTTTTTTATCATCAGCGGCTTCGATAGATGTCGACTCTTCCGTCGCAATGGCTTCGACGGGCTCAGCATTACTATCAAATTCAGAGACATCCTGACCCTCAACCGCATCGGCTGATTCCATAGGATAATCGTCTGTTGCCGCCCCCGCTGAAGCATCTTCCGGCGAAGCTATCTGCGGCGGTTCGGGAATGGTTAATTCATTCACGGCCTGACTGTTTTCTTTTATCGGATCATCAAACAACATCGGTATAAAAATAGCCGCTATTGCCGTTATAACAACCGCTCCAATCAATCTTTGCTTTAACTCACTCGTCATTGACACATCGCCTCCCCGATTTGTGCGTTTTGAATTACAGTACTGTCTAGCGTTGTTTGCAGTCGCGGCGACGCGCTCCCCATCAATGCAATTGCGGCAAAATCACTACCGATCTCAGCAAGATAAGCAGACACCAAAAAAAAAGACCCAAACACGACAATCAAATCATCCGCTGTTGAACTGTGTAGCGCTTGTTTAAAAGCAGATTTAAAATCTATAAAATCCCCCATAAACCGTGTAATACCTGCTTCCTTAAACACGGCTTCCAACATAGGCATTGTTGCTGCGCGAGGATTATCCAACGGCGCAATAAACCAATCGTAAACAACAGGTTGCATAATTTCAACAACCCCCTGAATATCTTTATCTTTCATCATGGCAAAAACGGCATGTAAACGTTTGCCAGGGAATGTTTGCGTCACATACTCCAACAAGGTGCTGACCGCCTGCGGGTTATGCCCGACATCCAATAATATGGGCACGGCTGCATCAATGAACTGAAACCTACCGTTTAAACGAACCCCCGTAAGCCCCGAACGAATAGCCGCTTCATCAACAGGCAGGCGCTCCTGCAAATACTCAATCGCCGACAATACCGCCGAAGCATTCAGAAACTGATGCTGGCCTTTTAATGCCGGAAATGGCAGTGCTACATAGTGTCTATCTGCACCCTGCCACGCCCAGCCATCAGCAGTGCTGTGATAGGTAAAGTCTTGCCCGATACACCTTAACCTTGCCCCACACGCTCTTGCTGCCTGCAATAAGCTAGTAGGTGGCACGGGATCACCGACAATGGCAGGAATCCCTGTTCTAAAAATACCTGCTTTTTCAATGGCGATAGCGTCGCGTGTATCCCCCAGCCAATCAGAATGATCAATGCCGATACTGCTGATAATTGCCGCATCCGTATCGACAATATTCACCGCGTCCAAGCGACCACCTAAACCCACTTCTAGCAGTTGCACATCTAAATTTTCTCGTGAGAAAATATCCAATGCCGCAAGCGTGCTAAATTCAAAGAAACTTAAGGAAACACCGTCGCGACAGGCTTCAATTCGTTCAAAAGCGGCACAAATCAAGGCATCCGCAACAGGCTGACCATTAATAGAGATGCGTTCATTATAGTTAAGGATATGCGGCGAGGTAAACGCGCCAACGCGGTATCCCTGCGCCTGATAAATCGACGCTAACAAGGCAATACAGGAGCCTTTACCGTTTGTCCCCGCAACAGTTACTGTCGGTAACTGACTGCCAGCGGGCATTAAACGCCTAAATACCGCATTAACCCGCTCAAGGCCTAAGTCAATAACCTGTGAATGAAAACCTTCTTGCCACAACAACCAGCCCTTTAAGGAATTAAAGTGCATAATTACCCCCCAACAAAAACGCCATACAGCCTATGAATCCCATGAGGGTAATGAAAGATCGTAATATCCAATTCTGATCACTCAGTCTCAGTCTCACCTTCGATTTCGACTTCGACGATGTCTGCTGGAATAATTTTCTTAGTCGTTAGCATCGCTAAAATACTCGCCACTCTGCCCCGTATTTCACGGCGATCAATAATCATATCAATAGCACCATGCTCCTGCAAAAATTCACTGCGTTGAAAACCCTGCGGTAATTTTTCTCTTACCGTTTGTTCAATCACTCGCGGCCCTGCAAAGCCGATTAAAGCGCCTGGTTCGGCAATATTCAAATCACCCAACATCGCTAAACTGGCAGAAACCCCACCCATAGTAGGATCGGTCATAAAAGAAATATACGGAATACCTGCTGTCGACAAACGCGTTAACGCCGCACTGGTTTTAGCCATCTGAAATAAGGAAAACAACGATTCCTGCATACGTGCGCCGCCACTGGCAGTGAACACGATAAAAGGCACGCCGAGCTCCAAACTCCGATTGACGCCGCGCACAAAACGCTCACCCACCACCGAACCCATCGAGCCACCCATAAAACTAAAATCAAACGCCGCCGCTACGATGCCTTGACCGAACAACTGCCCTTCCATAACGACTAAAGCATCCGTTTCTTTGCTTTGTTTTTGTGCCTGCGTAATACGATCTTTATAGCGTTTCGTGTCTTTAAATTTCAACGGATCGGTTGGTTTTAAATTCTTACCAATTTCAAGCCGTCCCTCTTCATCTAAAAAAATACTCAATCTAACCCGCGCCGGAATACGCATATGGTGATCGCATTTCGGACAAACATTTAAATTTTTTTCTAATTCAACATTGTACAAAATGGCACTACAGCCGGGACATTTATTCCACAAGCCTTCCGGTACCGCACCCTTTTTATTGGATGCTTCTGTTCTAATTTTTGACGGGACTAGTTTTTCAAACCAACTCATTGCCATGTGCTCCACCCTGCATTAACATCATCAAAATTAACTATCCATTGCTCGCCGCATAGAGGTCAATAACGCAATAATTTCGTCTTTAGCACGCTCCGGCTCATCCAGATTCGCTTCAATTTTACTGATTAAAGCACTTCCGACCACAGCCCCATCACCGATTCCTGCAATAAGTTTGGCCGTTTCAGCATCTTTTACACCAAAACCAATCGCGATAGGCACTGATGTGCTCGCCTTTATTTGTTGCAGCTTAGCTTCCACATCCTGAATATTTAAGTGCCCGGCACCGGTTACGCCTTTGAGCGATACATAATAGATATAGCCACTACCCATCGCCGCCATCATCTTTATACGCTCATCACTGCTATTAGGCGCTAACAGAAAAATAGGATCGACACCCCGCGATTTTAATAGCGCACAGCATTCCACCGCTTCTTCAGGCGGCAAATCAACCGTTAATACTCCATCAATATCGGCTCGCTGCGCAGCATTTGCAAAATCTTCATAACCCATGGCTTCGATAGGATTTAAATACCCCATCAGTACCACCGGTGTTTGTTGATCGGTTTTGCGAAATTCTGCGGCCATCTGCAAGGTTCGTCTTAGGCTCATTTTGTGCGCCAATGCTCGCTCGCTCGCGCGTTGAATCACTGGGCCATCTGCCATTGGATCTGAAAAAGGCACACCCAACTCAATCACATCGACACCGGCCTCAACCATGGCGTGCATCATTGATACCGTGAAATCAGGATGAGGATCACCCGCCGTAATAAACGGAATTAATGCCTTACGCCCGGCTTTAGCCAGCGCTTCAAATTTGGTTGCTAATCGACTCACAGCTCTATCCCCTCACGTTTAGCCATCGTTTGCATATCTTTATCGCCACGACCAGACAGATTTACAATGATAATTTCATCTTGGCGCATCGTTGGTGCAAGCTTCATGGTATACGCCATAGCATGACTGGATTCTAATGCGGGAATAATGCCCTCCATACGGGTTAAGGCATGAAAGCCTTCTAAAGCCTCATTATCAGTAATGTTGACATACTCAGCCCGCCCGGTATCTTTTAACCACGCGTGTTCAGGCCCAACACCCGGATAATCTAAACCAGCAGAAATAGAATGGGTTTCAATAATTTCACCGTCATCATCGCTCATCAAATAGGTTCGATTGCCATGCAATACGCCTGGACGACCCGCACACAAAGGCGCTGAATGGCGACCGGTAGCAACGCCATCGCCTGCAGCTTCCACACCGATTAATTTAACCGCACTGTCATCGATAAAAGGATAAAACAAGCCAATCGCATTTGAACCGCCGCCAACACACGCCACTAAGGCATCCGGTAAACGCCCGGCTTGCTCAAGACACTGCTGCTTAGATTCACGTCCGATAATGGCTTGAAAGTCACGCACCATAGCAGGATAAGGATGCGGGCCTGCGACGGTACCAATAATATAAAAGGTATTATCCACATTGGTTACCCAATCTCTTAGTGCCTCATTTAACGCATCCTTCAAGGTTTTAGACCCTGATTCGACCGCAACCACGGTAGCACCTAACAACTTCATCCGATACACATTTAAGGATTGCCGCGCAACATCAACAGCACCCATATAGACGACGCATTCCAGTCCCAATCTGGCAGCAACTGTAGCCGTCGCAACGCCATGTTGTCCCGCGCCAGTTTCAGCGATAATTCGGGTTTTGCCCATACGCTTCGCTAACAGGGCTTGGCCTACGGTGTTATTGATTTTGTGCGAACCGGTGTGATTAAGGTCTTCGCGCTTAAGATAAATCTGCGCGCCGCCTAACTCACGACTCCAGCGTTCCGCATGGTATAACGGCGAAGGACGACCAACGTAGTGTTGTAAATCGGCATCCATTTCTGCAATAAAGTCAGGATCAGCCAAATACCGCTGATAGGCGGCATTTAATTCTTGAATCGGCGGAATAAGCGTTTCTGCTACAAATATTCCCCCGTAAGGACCAAAATGACCACGGGCATCGGGCATCGTATATTTCTCTGTCATAATATTAACTTTTATCACCTTCGTTAACTTCTTTTAAAAATGCGGTCATCTTCGCACCGTCCTTAATGCCTTTCGTTATTTCTACACCACTGCTGACATCCAACGCGTAGGGCCTACATTGCTGTATAGCTTCTTTAGCATTACTTGATTCCAATCCACCCGCCAAAATAATGGGCAACGCACAGTGTTTTGGTATCAATGTCCAATCAAACGCTAATCCAGTACCGCCTTTGGCATCAGGATGATACGCATCTAATAACAACCCGGCCGCAGCATGATAATCCGCAGCCAAAGCATTTATATCGGTATCGTTTTGCACACGAATCGCTTTAATATAAGGCTTAGCATACAACGCACAGGCGTCAGGCGATTCATCCCCATGAAACTGAATGCAGTCCAGTGAAACATTTGCCAATACCTCATCAATCTGCGTTCGCGGCGCATCTACAAATAAACCCACCACGGTCGTAAAAGCCGGTAGCGCTTTTACGATAGCCTGCGCTTGGGCAATCGTTACATTACGCGGACTTGGCGGATAAAATACCAAACCGACAGCATCAACGCCAAGTTTCGCCGCCAAGACAGCCTCTTCAACACGGGTAAAACCGCAGATTTTAACGCGTGTTCGCATAAAGTGACACTGGTATCATCCCAAAAAATAAGCCGCTTAGAATACCATAAAAACGGCTCAAAAAACTGTTGCTAAAGGCGCAGCCATTAATGATGATGCTCACCGTGCTCATGCGAATGCGCCGGAACGCCTTCATGATCATGATCCGACGTATCCATTATCGGAGAGGCGCTTACCCTATTAACGGCCACACCATGTTGATACACCATTACGCCGCCTAAATCAGCACCCAGCACCAACAGCACATTTAACAGTGCGGCACACACCAAATACAGCCCCTGCACCCCCGCATTTTTATGTACGTTAAAAAACCAACGCCATAACGACAAAAAGAACGCCAAACTCAACACAGCTACGCCAAAACCTTCATGCTGTTCCATAATGCCATGCACTGCTTCACCATGCGCCACGGTTTCTGCGGCTCGAAAACCTAAATACACCGTGATAGCGGCACACAAGGTACCTAAATACAATAAACCACTGGCAATCGTTTGCCATTGCACTTGCCTGAAAAGGCAGGCCGCCAACTCCACTAAAAAAAACATCACCAGCAAAGCAATGGGGAAATGCACGACTAAAGGATGAATATTCGCCATCCCTGCAATGCCCGGCAATAAAAGTGTAAGCATATCTGCGCCCGACTGCCCGGACAATCCATCGGTAGATACCAGAAGATCATTCAACGCATTGGCAACACCGCCACTATGCTCGCCACCGCCATGCACCTGAAAAGAGTACCCGTCATTTAATCCAAACATTGTCATCGCTCCCACACCCTATTAATTATTATCCAAAACGCTTGGCATCTGCCGGTAAACGGGCAAATATCGGATGGGTGGCGATACCATAATGCTCTGGATAATACACGCCTCCCAGATACAGCCCGCATGGTGAAGCCGTGACCCCGCCCGCCTTACGATCTTTAACATGTAACAAATGCTGCGTCCATTCCACAGGTTGTGTGCCACGTCCAATATCCATTAAAACACCTGCAATGTTTCTGACCATGTGATGCAAAAAAGCGTTCGCTGAAATATCAATAATGACTCGCTCACCTTCCCGCGATACCTGCACAAAATACAGGAAACGTTGCGGACTTTTGGACTGACAGCCTTGCGCACGAAACGAAGAGAAATCATGATGCCCCACTAAAAACTGCGCCGCCTGCTGCATTCGCTCGGCATCTAGCGGATAAACACACCACGTTGCCTGACGCGCCTGCAAAGCGGATTTAACCGGTCGATTGAGGATAACATAACGGTAAAAACGAGCAACGGCACTGTAGCGCGCATGAAAATCACCGACCGCCTCTTTAACCCAAGTGATACGAACATCTTCAGGAAGATTAGCATTACCGCCTAATAGCCACGCATGTAAATCGCGTACCGCATGCGTATCAAAATGCACGACTTGCTCTAAAGCATGCACACCCGTATCCGTTCTACCCGCACACAGCACACTGACCGGATGATTCGCCACCTTTGCCAGCGCTTGCTGCAACACGTCTTGCACGCTGCGTAGCTTAACCTGCCATTGCCAGCCAACAAAATGACTGCCATCGTACTCAATACCTAAGACAATCCGCATGACATTACTCATGAATAGTAACCGCTAAACCAGGCATTACCTGCGTAAATAAATCCAGTAAATCGGCATTCTGCATACGAATACACCCGTGCGATGCCGGAACACCCATCAAGCAGTTATCAGGGCAACCGTGAATATAAATATACCGCCACCCGGTATCGACACACCCATAGCGATTCTTACCGGGTTCTACGCCATTAAGCCATAAAATGCGCGTTAAAATCCAATCGCGCTGCGGGTATTCCTGTGCTAATTCAGGTGTATAAATTTCACCCGTTGGACGTCTTCCCACAAACACGCTATTAAGCGGCTGACCTTCGCCAATCTTGGCGCGAATTTTATGCCAACCCGTCGGCGTACATTCACTGCCTTTCAGCTGACCTGCGCCCTTTTTAGCGGTTGAAATCGCATATTGCCGTACGATTTCACCGTCAACACAGTACGACAACTGCTGTTGAGTAATGCAAATATCCAGATAACGGCTGGGAATAACCTGACTATCGTTGCTTATCATTGCAGCAGTTAGCGTTCAAATAACGCAATCGATTCAACATGACCAGTCTGCGGAAACATATCCATCACTCCAGCCTTAACCAATCGATACCCCAAATCGTTGACCAAAATGCCTGCATCCCTTGCCAATGTTGAGGGATTACACGACACATACATCACCTGCTGCGGCTGCCATTTTTTCAAATGTTGTAACACTTCTGCCGCGCCAGCACGCGAAGGATCCAGTAAAATTTTAGTATAACGGCGATTAGCCCACGCGTTTTCAGTAATATCCCGACTTAAATCGGCCGCGTAAAATTCAACGTTCTCAATATTATTCAGACGCGCGTTTTCTTTGGCGTGATTAACGAGTGGCTGATCACCCTCAATACCGACCACTAAACCCGCTTTTGTTGCCATCGGCAAGGTAAAATTACCCAAACCACAAAACAAATCCAGCACGATGTCTTCTTTGGTCAAACAAAAGGTATCCAGTACTCGGTTAATCATTTGCTGATTAATCGCGTAATTAACCTGCGTAAACATCGCGGGCTTAAAGTGCATGATCAAACCCTGATCCGGTAACGCATAGGTGGGCGTCACGACTGGCTCACCCTCCAACGGTTCAATCGTATCCGGCCCTTTGGATTGCAAACAAATGGACAACTTCTGTGCCCGCCCGAAGGCGCGCATGATCTCTTTATCTTCCAAGGTCGGCGGCTCTAAAACCCGAAAAGCTAGTACACAGGCATCATTGTCATCACCAATCGCCACTTCAATCTGTGGAATTTTTTCTTTAATGGTGAGTTGCCCTATCATTTCCGATAATGCCATTAAACGCTCACCGACCACCGGATGCATCACTTTACAGCTTTCAATTTCTGCTAAAAATGGCTGACGACGCTCTCTAAATCCCACCAACACCCGACCTTTCTTAGCGACATACTTAACCCCCATCCGTGCTTTACGTCGATAGCCCCAGTGCGGCCCAATAAGCGGTGCCCATAATTCAGGAATGGTCACTTTACCGATACGGTTAAATTGTTCAACCAGCAAACCTTGCTTAATTTCAATCTGCCGACTGGCGTCAACGTGTTGAAAACTACAGCCGCCGCACATACCATAATGCACACAGCCCGGCTCAACACGTTCGGCGGAGCGGGTTATCAGCGTGGATACCCTTCCTTCAGCATAATCTTTACGGCTGTCGGTATAAATAAACTCGACAATTTCTCCAGGCAGTGCCTCATCAATAAAGATGACCTTGCCATCAACATGCGCAACCCCACGACCATCATGGGCTAAAGATTCGATTGTAACGCGCACCGGTGCTTCCGGTAACGGTTTTTTACGTGATCGAGAACGTTTCGGTGAAATCATTATTTTTGCTTCCAACTGCCATTAGAGGTTTGATACCACCAGCCTGGCTGGGCATTACTTACCCAGCGTGCTGCAAAAGTTGCCTTGATTTGATCTGTCCATTCGGGATGACCATTGGCATTAGCAATCGCCTGATATAAGCGCAATCGATCAGCATTTTCGCTAGTCACCATTTTGTTGACCGTATTGCGTTCACTTAACGGCGCATCACGCACCGCCAGCAAACCATCCGCCTGAATGCCCACAAAGCCTTGGCTATACATTGCACTCAACGCCGCAAAACGACTTTGCAGCGTCGCCTGCACTTGCCTGATTTCAGCACTGTCCAGCGTTAAATCGGCATCCGCTGCTTGCGCTGGCGAAATCACCACAGCCATTGCCGCGTCCAAGGTATTAAAAACCGCTACTTGCCACTCTGACCAACTCGCCTTCGGCTTAACAACGGGCTCCTGCTGAATACCCTTGATAATCTCGTCAGCGGCTTTTTCTGCCGCAGCCGCCGGAAAATAAATATTAATGGTTACACAAGCCGTTAATAATAACGCACTTAAAATGGCTACTGCCTTCATCACTCACCTACTATTGAATTAAGCACTTAATGTGTGCACTACGTTTCCCCGTCTCCGCGCGTACCATTGATACCACAGCGACAGACACCACCTTAGCTTATTTAAAATAACGCGCATTGTAACATCAATAAACACTGCATAAGACGCACTGGACGTGTACCACAAAAAGCGAAGGCGCTCAAAAATGTTAACCGCTAAAAATCATTTTTTATCTTACAAAAAAAAACAGCATTTTACTTACAAATCATAAAGCACTTTGCTTATTTAAAAAAACGAATAAGCAACTACACTTAAGTTAAGGTAATTAACGACAAAAACGTTACGGTGTACCCATTACCATAACCATCGCTCATTCATCGCGTATTCGTCTGACCTGCTTTATAATGCAATCCATTGAACCCTATCCAAGGTTACAGCCTCATGCTGATGTCAGCTGCCCTATTTTCGTTATTGCTGGAACGTATTCGAGCAGTCTATTTGATCGTACTGACTTGTTGCAGTGTGTTGTGGTGGCACTATGCCGTAGCGGAACAACCGCAAAATAACGCCACCGAACAGCCGATAAGCCCCCACTATTTTGATCAACAGACCATTTTGCAAATAGGCTCAGGCTTCGCGCCATTGTTGCTTGTAGCCTCCATTATTTATTTATTGCACATTCGTCAGAAATTATCTAAAAGCATTGAAAATCACCATAAAATATCTAACGAGCTAAAAATGTCAACGGATAAATTAGCCTACATGGTCGCGACCAGCCCTACGGTTTTATTTGCAATGCGGATAAAGGGCAATAGCCTCCAAACCTACTGGATAAGTGACAATTTAACCCGATTAACGGGTTACACGCAGGAGGAGGCATTACAGCCTTCTTGGTGGCTTGATCATCTTTATGAAGATGATCGGGCACGCATCACCAATGAATCTATGATTCTATTTTTAGGTCAGCATATGGCCTACGAATATCGCTTTATGCACTTCAATGGCTCAACGTTGTGGATACGCGATGAACAGCAAGTCGTACTTAACGAATTTGGAAAGCCGCAAGAGGTGTTAAGTGCATGGACAGATATTACCGAGCGTAAACTAAAAGAAGATAATTTAAGTATTGCTGCAACCGCATTTGAAACCAAAGACAGTATTATTATCACCGATAAACATAATCGAATTATCCGCGTCAATAAGGCATTTACCCGGCTAACGGGTTACAGTGAAGATGAAGTACTGGGACAATCCCCTAACATGCTAAGCTCTGGCCGCCAAGATGCTGATTTTTACCATAAAATGTGGAAGGAGCTTGATCAAGAACAACGCTGGGAAGGAGAGCTTTGGAACAAACGCAAGAACGGCGAAGTTTTTCCTGAGCGCTTAGTCATCACCGTGGTTAAGGATACGCTCGGTGAAGTTAGTTATTATGTAGCCACTTTTTTTGACATCACCGAGCGCAAACAATCCGATGACTACATTAAAAGTCTGGCCTATTACGACTCGCTGACCAGTTTACCCAATCGGCGCTTAATACTCGATAGACTGGGGATTGCGCTGGCGAGCAGTAAGCGTAGCCAGCGTCACGGCGCATTGATGTTTATGGATTTAGATCGTTTTAAACTTTTAAACGATACCCAAGGCCATGATATGGGCGATCAGTTATTGATTGAAGTGGCGAAACGCATCCAGACATGCGTACGCGAAGGCGACACAGTGGCACGATTAGGTGGGGATGAGTTTGTGGTAATGCTGGAAAATCTCTCTGAGTCACAATGCGAAGCGGCTGTATATGCGCAAAAAATAGCTGAAAAAATTCGCAGAGTATTGTCGCGGGTTTATACCTTATCGCTGGAACCTAACGATACCAACAAGCCTTATTTCGAACACCACTCTAGCGCTAGCCTAGGATTAGTATTGTTTTGCGGGAATCATATTGCCAGCGAAGAGTTATTGAAACAGGCGGATTTGGCGATGTACCAAGCGAAACACGCGGGACGGGATGCTGTTCGAATATTTGATCCGGCCATGCAATTGGCATTAAACGCACGAACCAACTTAGAAGCAGATTTACGGCAAGCGCTCAACCGCAATGAACTGCGCTTATTTTATCAAGTGCAAGTGGATGTGGATGGTCGGGC
>JAPLRW010000197.1 GCA_026398935.1 Methylococcales bacterium | reverse complement strand
AGATCAACACATTAAAGTGCCGCATGTCGGTAATGTCATCATTCATGATCATGTCGAAATTGGTGCCAATACGTGTATTGACCGAGGAGCATTTGGTTCAACAGTGATTGGCACAGGCACTAAAATCGATAACATTGTCCAGATTGGGCATAACAATACCATCGGTAAAAATGTGATTATTTGTGGTCAAACCGGTATTTCTGGCTCGTGTACCATTGAAGATAACGCTATTCTAGCGGGAAGCGCGGGTATTGCCGATCATATAACCATTGGGCATCATGCTGTTATTATGGCAAGATCCGGCATTTCACATGATGTAAAACCTTGCACACAAGTATTCGGTAGTCCTGCCAAAGAACGGAAAACAGCATGGAAAGAACTCGCCGCACTCAGTAAATTGCCCGAATTACTTAAACAGATTAAAACACTGGAAAAAAGGGTGCAGGAATTAGAAGGTATGGATAATACTGATTCTAGCGTGTAGCTTGTAGGGTACGAGCCACGCATTTTGCTCGATCAATCATCTGAAAAGGTACGCGTTGCGTACCCTACAACTTACAAAGGTGTAACCAATGTAATGATACCCATAGCCGGGTGATCAAAATAATGCGGTTCATTGGGTTTCACCGCTTGTTTTTCAGTGACATGATACACCTTTGGATTTTCGCCCACTGCCTGACTGTATTCAACATCAACCTGCATTGCTAATGAGCCGCCTGCTTTAAGCGCGATATACCCATTCAAGGTATTGTCAGCATTTTGGATATGCACGGCGGGGATTGCTTGATTATCCGGCACGACCTGAACCCATGCGGTTTTTATCAATACCGCATAATTTTCCTGATGCGACAATTGCTCATAAGCACTGCTTAAACCACTTAATGGTTCAGCGGCAACCGTAGCTTGCCCAGGGTCATTACTGGTAGCAATCTCAATGACTTGTTGCGGCGTCTTTAATGTATTTGTGGTTTGCTCAAAAACCTCAGTATTGGGCATTTTCTGTGTAAACACCAGTACCTCAACCTTATACGACCCTGCAAACACTTCTTGGCTTAGACCCAAGGCTACCCATCCGAGTACTAAACAACTGGCTAATTTTTTTCGCATACACGACACCCTTTTACTGAAAACCAAGGGTAAGTTTAACCCAATAAGCCCTATCAATACACCCTAAAAATTATCTCAGATTGTAGCGTTTAATGCAGTGCCATTGCGCTAAGTAATTTAGGCTCCTCATATTGCGGCTTACTTAATGTGCCCCAGTCATAAATCGATTTTGGACGACCCGTAAAGTGACCTTGCACATAATCAACTTTCAACTCACGCAATATTTTTAATGTCTTCTCATTTTCTACAAATTCAGCGATGGTTTTTTTGCCCATAATTTGACCAATTTCATTAATGGCTTTAACCATCGCAAAATCAACTAAGTCATGCTCCATGTCTTTAACAAAAAACCCATCTATTTTGAGAAAATCAACTGGCAAGTTTTTCAGGTATGCAAACGACGACAAGCCACTGCCGAAATCATCCAAACAAAACTTACAGCCGTAAGCTTTTAATCGGTTAATAAAATCCGTTGCCGTAGTTAAGTTAGCAATCGCTGCGGTTTCTGTAATTTCAAAACAGATTTTTTGCGCAGGCACTCTCGCTTGTTTAAATTGATCTTCAATAAAACTCAGTAATTTTGGATCATTTAAACTTGAGCCGGATAAGTTAATAAAACATAAGGACAATGAATTGAGTCTATCGGCATGTTTAATAAAATAATCAAAAACACTGCGAATAACCCAACAATCAATACGTGTCGAGAGTTGGTAACGATCCGCCGCCGGTAAAAAAGCATTGGGCGCTATCAAACTGCCATCCGTATCTTTCATCCGAATTAAAATTTCACAGTATTCCCCATCGTTAACGCTTAATGGCACAATAGATTGGGTATAAAGACAAAAAAGATCTTCGTCCAAGGCGCGATTAATTCTTTCCACCCAATTCATTTCACCGTGATATTGCACTAAGGCTTTATCATCTTCCCGGTAAATATGCGTTCGGTTACGACCTGTAGCTTTAGCAATATAACAGGCCATATCGGCTTGTTTTAGATGGATATTAGCGCTGCCATTTCTGGTATTAATCACCACCAACCCCATACTTGCGCCAATGCGAAAACTTTTATCCTCCCAATGAAATTGAAATTGCTCAATCATTTTATGAATTTTTTGCGTGGTTATCTCCGCTTGTTCAAGCGGACAATGCTCCATCAAAATAGCAAACTCATCGCCGCCTAGCCTAGCCAGCGTATCTCGACGCCGAATAACCTTAGACAACTGCGCACTGATTTGGCGCAATAATTCATCACCTGCCGCGTGACTACAGGTATCATTAATAATTTTAAATTGGTCTAAATCGATATAACACAGTGCATGTTCAGTATCACTGCCTTGCGCGGTGGCTGTCACTCGCTCCAGACGCAAATCAAATTCATGCCGATTAATAAGATTGGTTAACGAATCATGCGACGCCTGATAAGACAACTTTTCCGCCAGTAAGCGTGTTTTAGTAACATCTTCCTGTATAGAAACGTAATTGGTAATATTGCCGTCGCTATCAATCATTGGGGCAATGGCTTCTTGCGTCCAATAAATCTCGCCGGATTTCTTTTTATTTTTTAATATACCCCGCCAGATATTCCCGGAAGAAATAGTTTTCCAAAGCTCCTGCGATTCATCAGCTGTAGTGTCTTCAGAATTAAACATACGCGGATTACGCCCGATTACCTCTTCAGCAAGATAACCTGTGGTATCGGTTATTTTCTGATTAACGTATTCTATGACGCCATTTTTATCAAAAATAACAATCAGGTTAGGATTGTGCTCAACCGCCAAATGTATATATTCAGCCGATTTACGGTCATTGACATCGCGAATAACCCCGTAGATAAACGATTGGTCGTCATCGATAGCCACTTTATCTCTAAAAACTTCAATAGCATGGTGATCCATCGCATTCGCGGTTATTTCAACATACTTAGGTTGCCCTGTGTTTTTACAGATAAGGCGCAGCTCTGTCGTTCTCGCTGTTGAGTATTCTGCCGTGCCCGTGTTAAAAAGCGCGTCTGCTTTTTTCAAATCGTCCGCAAATATCAGCCTAGTGTAATGCTTACCATTCAACTCACCTTCGTCATAGCCTAAAATAGAGGTAACAATATTATTCAAAAAAGAAAATTCGCCTTTTTCATTCAATAAGTAAACAATATCAGGTGAGTTTTCAATAAAAAACCGATGCATCTGCTCAGATTGCAAAAGCTGGTGTTGTATGGATTTATTGTCTTCTTTCAGCTTTATGATGTCGAATACTTTTGCAACAACCTGCACCAACTCTTCAACAGCATAAGGCTTCCTAATAAAATCATAGACAAAACCCATGCGTAACGTTTGCCTTGCTGCGGCAAAAGTAGAATCTACGCTCACAATAATGACATGCGAGTCGACACAATTATCAGCAATATAATCTAATAGATCCTGTCCACTTAATGTAGGCATCATAAGATCTAACAAGACTAACTTTACAGGGTGTTGTTTTAAATAATTTATAGCAGCCAAAACGCCATCAACAGCAGCAACCTTATATCCATGGTGAACAAGGATATTGCTTAAACTTTCCCGCGCCCTTGACTCATCATCAACTATTAATATTTCCACCGAGAACTCCCTCGTAAACAGGCCATGTTATCGCCTAAAAACATACCGTAGTACATACCCATAAAAAACATCATTATTACCATCCATTATAAGTAACTACGTCTAAATGTCTTTTGGCAAATAAATATAAAATGTCGTACCATTTTCAGCGGAAGAATCACACCGTATGATACCTTTAAGCTCATCAACCAAATTTTTAGCAATGGTTAAACCTAAACCGGCATAGCCTTTGCCTTTGGTGCTTTTTACTGGCTTAAATAAATGCGCCATAATCTCCGCCGGAATTCCTGGCCCGTTGTCCTGAATACGTATCTCAGCATAATTGTTTTTACCCCAAGTAACGTTTTCTTTGGTTGAAATAATCATTCCTCCGCCCTCAGGCAATGCTTCAACAGCGTTTTTAATCAAATTAGTCACTATTTGTTTTAGCTTATCTTTATGTGTCGATAATTTAAGCGTAGGATTATCAAAACTTAATCGCGTCGATATATTATGTGTTTTAAACAGTCCCGCATCAAACAATGCAATTAAATCAATAATCAACACATTCACATCCACCAGATCATTAGCGGGCTTAATCGAGTCTATTGAAAAATCGGATAAACTCAACGTAATCGTACCCACTCGGTTTATTTCTTCCTGTATGACCTTTATTTCATCCATCTGCTCATTACCTAACTTTAATCCCAGTAGGTAAAGATAGTTATTGATAATACTCAACGGGTTATTAATTTCATGCCCTAATTTTCGTGCAAATAACTCAAAACTGGTACGAATCTCAGTCATATTTTGCACGCTTTCATGCGTTGATGCTTGTAAATTGTGTAAAATCTTAGCCGCTTCACCGATAAATAAACGCATAAAATCTTGATTTAACTTGATGCGTTTCACATCCGCACGCTTCAATCCGACCGCAATAACCCCCAACACTCGCGCACCATGAATGATCGGTATCAATAACATATCGTCTGTATGCAGTAATTGACAAATTTGTCGATCAATCAGCATAACCGGATCGGTTTTATTGCTATTAAACGAATGTAGCATCTGCTTTTTATGCCACGCTTTTGCTAATAAACTCGACGGGGTATTAAGACTAATGGATAAAGTAGACCACAAAGAATCAGCACCCTGCTCATTCGAAATACCCTCAAGACTCTCCGTTTCCGGGCGATATAAAAAAACCGCCACCGCCGGAAAACCAAACAACACACTCATATCCCGTCGGAGCGTGGCAATTAACTTTTTGCAATCGCCCGCCGCTTTCAGAGGCTCTTGAATAGCGGCGGCCAGTGCAAAATTTTTGACACGATCACCGAGCAGTTCCTGCATACTTTCTCGTTGAGCGGTTGTTGTCTCATTACTAATGTCATTATTATCTGCATGGGCAATATTAATACCCAAGCTACCCGCAGACTTACCCACCAATGGCTTAACATCTTCCAGCATGGATTCAAGCAACGCTTGATTTAAACCGAATAATTTATTAGCTTGCCCAAAAACAAAATATTTATTACCTTCATTCATGCAAGTCAGCTGACTTGCCAGATTTACAATCTTGACTAAAGCGGCACTATCCGTAATATTTTCAACCGCTTGATTAAAGTGGCACTATCCGCAATATTTTCAACCATTTGGTGTTGATAGAGTACGGCGTCCGCTATAAACGACTGTAATGCCCAACTGCCTATAACATGCGCACCAATCTCATTATACGCAGCGCCAAACGTTGTCTTTTCTGCTTCTGCTTGATCCCCACGCTCCATATGCTCAGCTAAAAAATCCGCATACTCTTTAGGATAGCATTGCATTAAAACCAACTGCCCTAAACGATGAATAAGTCCAGCAAGATACGCTTCATCAGGGAATTCATACGCCATCAGCTGCGCCAGATTACGCGCAAGGTGGGCACAGGTTAGTGAACGATACCAGATAATTTCTACATAATGTTGCTGAGCAGAAGGAATGCCTGCAAAAAATTGCTGGATGGTTCGCGTCATGACCAAGGTCTTAACTGACGTCAATCCCATTACCACCATCATTCTTTTTAAATCAGTCACCTCCCCCCATTGTCTATAAAACGATGAATTAGCGGCGGCTAAAATACTGGCACTTAAACTGGCATCTTGCCCAATAATTTTCGCCAAATTATCAATACTGACATCTTCACGCGCAATTGCATCCATTAAATCAAGCAATACCTTAGGTACAACCGGAAGGGTATTGATATCAATACGGGACAAAATTTTTACGATAGCATTTTCCATGTTTTTATAATATCCAAGCCGCATTAATAACCGTGTGTTATTAATCTTTATAATTTTACAAAGGCGTTTAAATTAACTTATCCATGCAAATTACGTAAGTTAACTGCACATTTACTTAAAATATTTAAAGACAATCCTACTTATATCAGGAATAACTTTATTTTACTGCGCAATAATAGAGAGAGAGACTCTAATTTACCAGCCGCAGAAGACATTACCGCCTTACTAAGACTATCTATCATTCGCTGATGTTGTGCTGCATATTCTCTATGATAATATCGGGGGTACTAAGCGCCAAATAATTGGCAGCCGTCAATGATCAGTTATATACCTTCACATCATCTATTTCGCCATCCATATACTAATGCCCCTATAAAGAGAGCCACCCATCGTAAAATAAAATCAGTATAGTTTTTATGCTTAAATCATTAAGGTGATTCAATGCAGCGCAACAAAACGCCCCTCCGTGAAGCTTAATAGGGTTATCATCCAAAGCATATACGCGCTGATACCAATGGAATGTTTCTGAAGCAGCCAGATCAAGCCCCGTTCCAGAATTCGGACTGTCCCCGTTTTTTCTCATAGTCCAGTGGATCTTCATCAAAACAATCATTTGCCGGGCGTCCGTCCTTTTATGCCACCAACACACTTCAAAGCATTTATCATGCCATTATAATAATTGCCCGAATCATCTTTTGCAGTACCGTCATCAAAACATCCCTGTAAAACGAAATCATCCGACAATCCATTATGCTCCATGCTGATAGCACGCAAGCAAAACAACATTACCATAGGATATAGGCAACTTTTTCTAAGAATATGCTGTATTTGGATTATTGGTTTTTCATTATTAGCGCTATCGATAACGACAAAAAACCTTATTTAACAAAGCCGTGTAAAAAGTAACACCCTACTTTATTAATCCTGTAATTAACAAGGTTTGAGTATAGGTTACTTTAAAAAAATTAATAGCGCCCTATCTGCTATCGGATGTGGGATTACAGGTAACAGGAAAGCAGAATTACTTGACTAAAATAAAAGGATATGAATACAACAAAGAGGAGATGTTTTTAAGCAGAGCGCTTATAGGGTTTATGCTTCAATTACCCTATGCATTAAGCATGACAGACTCAGGTCAATACAAAGGGGTTGAATTTTTCAATGCTATTTTGTAAGTAAAACAAACATCACTGTAGGATAATTCGCGCATCGACAGCACTGCTTAGCGCGGGTACGCACCTTAATTAATCATATAAAACGTGAACACTATCACATTTTAAAATCCATTTCAGCCATAAATGGGGCATTCTAAGGGTAGCGCAGTTTCACCTAATAAGTAACTGTCTGCTCTTACAGATATATGCTCAGCCAGCAGTATTTCACCCAGTTCGCGCATAGCTCGGCGATAGACCTTACGTTTAAAATAAACAACGTCATTAAGTGGCTCCCAATAGTCCACCCAGCGCCAATCATCAAACTCCGGCTTGGCCACGCAATCAAAACGCACCTGCGAATCATCTGTCAACAACTGCAACATAAACCAGATTTGCTTTTGTCCAATGCATAACGGAAAAGAATTTTTACGCAAATACCGCTCGGGTAATTTATAACGCAACCAATAGCGCGTCCGTCCGAGAATTCTGACATGTTCCGCTTGCAAACCGGTTTCTTCCCACAATTCACGATACATCGCTGTTTCTGGATCTTCACCGCAATTAATACCACCCTGTGGAAATTGCCATGAATTTGCGCCTTTGCGCTTTGCCCAAAAAACACGACCCTCGTCATTGCAAAGGATGATGCCGACATTCGGTCGGTATCCTTTCGAGTCAATCATGTTAAAACCTGTTATTTTAAGACAACTTGCAGCTTACCTTAGTTGGATCGTTGGTATTAATTTTGCTGCTATGGGCTTACCCCGCGACGCAGAACCCGAAAAAACCTAACCCATGGTGGTTGAGATTTCTTAAAGACAGGCAGCTCACTATTAATAAATCGAAAAAATCCCAACCCTAAATGATAAAATGCACGTTAACTTGTACTGTTAGTGTAATAACAGCATTGTTCCATAAATACCTTAACGATGCCATAGTACCTTTCCTTTATTTTTTATACAGCGGGTTTTAGTGTGAGCTTAGTAATATTCGATTTGGACAATACCTTAATTGCAGACGACAGCGACTTCTTGTGGGGACAATTTTTAGTCGAACAAGGACTGGTTGATAGTGAGTGCTATGCTAAAGCCAATACCAAGTTTTATGAAGACTACAAACAGGGTAAATTAGACATCGTAGAATTCCTGCATTTCTCCTTGAAACCCTTGGCGGATAACGATGCAGAACAGCTTTATCGGTGGAGGGAACAGTTTATTACCCAAAAAATTCAACCGTTATTACTGGATGCTGCACAACAACTTATTGCACATCACCGGCAACAAGGCGATACCTTATTAATTATCACCGCGACCAATCGTTTTATAACGGAGCCGATTGCTCACTTGTATGGCATTGAACACCTGATTGCGACCACGCCGGAAATGCAGCACGGTCAATTTACTGGCCAGTTCATGGGTATACCCAGTTTTCAAGAGGGGAAAGTCACTTTGTTACAGCAATGGTTGCACACTTTCCCAGAAGAATCGCTCGACAATAGCTGGTTTTACAGTGACTCGCATAACGACTTACCTTTATTATCACTCGTAACAACCCCCGTAGCGGTTGATCCGGATGCCACCCTTAGAGCCTACGCAGTGGAACATAACTGGGCTATTATCAGCTTACGTGAAGACACCTGCCCGACACATCATTTTAAATAGCCACCGGGCAGGCTAAAAACTGCCCCCTGTTTTAATCGACCATGACACCTTAACATTATGTGCCTAGCCATACCCGGACAACTTATCAGCGTATCAGATGCCAACGATACCGCCCCTGCCTCACTCGAACGAACCGGGCGCGTTAACTTTGCAGGCATTACCAAAGAAATCAGCTTGGCGTTTACGCCTGAAGCGCAAATCAACGACTATGTCATCGTGCATGCAGGGTTTGCTCTGGCTATTCTGGATGAGAGCGAGGCCTTAGCCAGCTTGCAAACTTTTCAGGAACTGGCCGCCTTTGAGAATGGCACATGAAGCATCTTGATGAATACCGCGATCCTGACACGGCTAAAAAACTACTGGCCGCCATTAAATCCATCACCACCCAACCTTGGCAAATCATGGAAGTGTGCGGCGGACAAACGCACAGTATTATCAAGCACGGCATTGATCAGCTACTCCCAGACAATATCAATCTGATTCACGGCCCAGGCTGTCCGGTTTGCGTTACCCCGTTGGATGCGATTGATAAAGCGCTCGCGATTGCCGCACAACCCGAGGTGATTTTTTGCTCCTTCGGTGACATGTTGCGCGTACCCGGTTCGCAGCATAATTTACTCAGCCTGAAAGCACAGGGCGCAGATATAAGAGTTGTATACTCCCCCCTAGACGCCCTTAATCTGGCGCAACTCAATCCGAAACAATCAGTGGTTTTTTTCGGCGTCGGTTTTGAAACCACCGCGCCCACCTCCGCACTAGCCGCTTACCAAGCCAAACAACAGCAACTGGATAATTTCTCACTGCTGGTTAGCCACGTTCGCGTACCACCGATTATGCAAGCCTTACTCAGCTCACCCCACAATCAGGTACAAGGCTTTTTAGGCGCAGGTCATGTCTGTTCCATAATGGGCACACACGAATACCCCTCTATTTCCTCAACCTATCGTGTGCCGATTGTTATTACTGGTTTTGAACCGGTGGATATTCTGCACGGTATCTATTGCTGTATCAAGCAACTGGAAGCAGGTCAATACCGGGTTGAGAATGCGTACCCCCGTATCGTCAAAGAAATGGGCAACGAACCTGCACAACGCCTCATGCAACAAGTGTTTGATGTGGTTGACCGACAATGGCGAGGCTTGGGTTCTATCGCCGCCAGTGGCTTGGCATTAAAGCCTGAATACAACCACTGGAATGCCGAACACCGTTTTGCAGTCACGGGCATTAACCCGCAAGAACCCACCCAATGCCGGAGTGGCGAAGTATTACAAGGCTTAATCAAACCCGTGCAATGTTCTGAATTTGGCAGCCGCTGTACGCCCGAACACCCACTGGGCGCAACCATGGTTTCCTCCGAAGGCGCTTGCGCGGCTTATTATCATTATCGGCGTCCACAACATGTCTAATCTGGAATTAAACTGCCCTCTTCCGCTGCAATATGAGCAAATCGTGATAGGGCATGGTGGCGGAGGGCGCTTGATGCAACAACTCATTGAGCAGATCATTCATCCGATTTTTGCTAACCCCATCCTAAACCAAAAACACGATAGCGCTGTCGTCACGGTTAACGGCGCTAAACTCGCCTTTACCACCGATTCCTATGTGATAAAACCGTTGTTTTTTGCTGGCGGGGACATTGGCAAGCTGGCGGTATGTGGCACATTGAATGATCTCGCCATGAGTGGCGCGAAACCACTTTACCTGAGCTGTGCCTTGATTATAGAAGAAGGTTTTCCCCTTAAAGACTTACAACGCATCGTGCAATCTATGCAAGACACCGCACAGCAAGCGGGCGTATTCATTGTCACTGGCGACACCAAAGTGGTGGATAAAGGCAAAGGAGACGGCCTGTATATTAATACTGCCGGTATTGGCCTCATTGCCGACAACAGCAACGTTCTGCCTAGCCGTATTCAAGTCGGCGACAGTATCATCATTAACAGTGATATTGCCCGGCACGGCATGGCGATTATGCTGGAACGTGAAGGCATGAATTTCGACAACAGCCTCAGCAGCGATTGTGCGGATCTCTCAGGCTTAGTACACAGCTTAATGCAAGCGGAGCTTGACATCCACTGCATGCGTGACTTAACGCGGGGCGGCTTAGCCAGCGGTTTGATTGAACTGGCAACAAGCGCACAGCATGCGCTTGAAATTAACGAAATGGCCTTACCCATCCAGCCTGCGGTACAAAGCGCCTGCGATATTTTAGGTTTTGATCCGCTGTATATCGCTAATGAAGGCTGTTTTGCCTTATTTGTGCCTGAAGCACAAACAGAAAAAACCTTAACCCTGTTACAACAGCATCCGCTGGGGAAACAAGCGTGCTTAATCGGTAGAGTTAACGCCCGTCATCCGCAAGGACAAGTGACACTCCGAACCCCTCTTGGTATTAGTCGCGTGCTGGATTTATTAAGCGGCGAGCAGTTACCGAGGATATGTTAATGCTCAATTTAACCCCAGCAGCAAATAAATCCCTAAACCCAGCATCACCCCGCCACTGATTAATTTAAGCCAGCGACCTTCTTTTTCCTGTAACCGTCGTTGGCTCAGCGTAACAATGCCGATACCTAAAATAATCATGTCATCAAACATATACGCCAGATTGTACAGCAGTAAATAACTGTAATAACTTACCGCACTTAACTGACTCAAAGTCAAAATACGCGTATATAACGCGGGAAAGCCTGACGTACACATAAATTCAACCACCTGTACCAATACAGCCAACAGCACCGCACCCAGCATTGCACCAGTCAGATTTTGAGCCGTCAGAATTCGCCGCATTCTGGCATAAATACCCGGCTTAGCGGCATTAGGAATCGACAGCGAAACACCCCAACCAAAAAACCAAAAATCTTTTAGGTTAATCAATCCCGCGACCAAGGCAATAACCGCAATAATGATTTCCGAGAGCCTAGAAAGCCCAACCAGTAAAAAAATATTTAGCCAAGCGGCCATAAAGATAAAATAAGCGATACCCTCAACCGCAACAAAGGTTCCGGCAATCACAAACATCCGCAGTCGATTTTGCATGGGTGCTAACAAAGAGATCATTAGAATCAGCACCCACAATGAACACGGATTAAATCCATCCAACAACCCCATCGCGACAGTAAATAACGGTAAGCCTATGTCCTCCAATGACAGTGTGTGTCCTAAAAAATCAATCCTGAACGGCGTTGCAGTAGCAGGGGACGTGGTATCTACAGGCGCTTCACATGCCAATGACGCCGCCTCACAACTATCGGCATCCGTCTTTTTTATCGTCGGTGCAGGCTTTTGCTGTCTTAACGCTTCGCGAATAAGCTGCCCCGTGGTTATTGCATCAGAATAGCCAATGATTAATTGCCCGCCCACGTAAAAAGCCGGTACTCTCACCATCCCGGTTTGCTGCTGCGCTGCAATCGCCTGTAGACGTTGCAAAGCACCGGACTCTTTATTTATGTCGTGCAAGATAATGTTAAGGCGCGGCTGTTCTTGCTGCAGTGCCTGCAAAAACTCGTCTGCTTTAGCACAATGTGGGCAGCCTTCACGAATAAAAACGTCAATATCCACCTTTTGAATGGCAGTGCCATGCCTGCTGCTAGACGCATCAATGGACACTTCAGCACTGACCCAAACACCATTTAGTAACAGAAAAAAACCTAATAATCCTCGCAACAGCAATAGATTCATTATCGATTTCAAAACACGCCTCCCATCGATCCATAAACATTCAAACCCAACAACCCCTACATGTTGCCACACGCCCACACCGTCATTGTAACGACATTCTGTTAAGCTTCTTTGACGTAAATCAAAAAAATCATCGCCATTTTTATT
>JAPLRW010000176.1 GCA_026398935.1 Methylococcales bacterium | reverse complement strand
GCTACAGCTTCACCTCGAAATCCAAAAACAATTAACCGACCAGCCATTACTGGTCAGCAGTGACATTATCGAATCGCTCTTTGGGAATTTTAAGCATATCATCGAACGCAGCCCTCAGGCCGACATGAACCGCACAACGCTACTGATTCCTGCGCTTTGTGGGCACCTGGATGAAACAACCATTACGCAAGCGCTAAGCCAAGCTTGTCATAATGACTTGGAAATCTGGGAGAAGGTTAATATTCCCTATACTGTGCGGAAGAAACGCCAGACTTTTTTTGGGAAAAGTGAAAGCCAAAAAGCGGGAAAAGGATAATTTGAAAATACGCGTTATTTCGACAGCCTACCCGCACCCGCTGTTCTGATGCGGCAGTTTCAGTCGTTAGGTAATTTTCAAAAGTTATTAGCTGTTCGCTCGGATAATAGGGAGCCCAGTCGGAGATATTGTCAACGACTAAAAAGATGTTCGCCATGGTTAAGTCTGTTCTATGTTAAGAATCGGTTTAGTCGTGATTCAGCAATTTTTGTCGTTAACTACAGTTACCTTAAGCCGCTTATCTTCGACTTCCCGCCATTGGGATCTGTCGCATAGTTGTTACCTCAGCATGTTTTAACGCCTGCCATGACCTCGCCAGCCGTATCCGCCGCTAAATCCGCCATAAAAGTGCGGACTAAACCCATAGTAGCCGTAAGCAGGATAACTATAGCCATATCCGCCATATGGGACGCCATAATAAGCACCCGGATGCGTATAGGGTGGAGCATAAGCGACGCAACCATTTAAAAGCAGTACGATCCCTGCAAAAATCACTACAAAAGTTAAGCGTTCTATTACAAGGGCAACTATACAAACTAAACGTTTCATCTTTGACTCCGGTTGGGCAGCTATCCAATGGGTGTTGATGAGCAAATAAGATTTTTGCTAACAATTACGTAGCATTTGGCGCTATCCTGTAAATTACTCTTTAGGGCTTTGTAATAGACACCGCTGCTGGCTGAGTAAACACCCGGATAAGTGTTGCTTACCGAAAATAGTAGCGTTAGGCGCAGCCATCAGCTGCGGGAAAGGCTGCTGGGGAAAAAGATTGCTATAGCTCTCCCCTCCTCATTGAATAGACGAGTATACCAATGCGCCCACAAAACCCCTGCTGCCCGTGTTTGCGGCAAAGAATAAGACGCTGACGGGCTGCTTGAAAAGCTGCGATCAAAGACCCGTTCTTTGGGTTCATTAGATAGGATACTTATGTGAAATAGAATACGGGGTAACACGTAAGTTAAACTACTTAGGAATGCGCATAAATAGGGGCTATTGTCCTTTCACATAAATGCACCGGCCAAACCAAGGAACCTTCAAAATTACACTTCAATTTGTTGTATCATATCGCAATGGCGCTGACATGTTTGCGCCTTACGAGAATGATTTCAACGAGATGTCTGTATTTGTAGCGGGGTCAATCCGTATCGTCATGACCCACGGTTAAATTGCTTCTTCTGGGGGATAATAGGAATTGTTCTACTCTGGGGGCGCGGCTCTTCAAGTGGATAGGTAGGTCGCTAGCATTTGATTTTTGGAACAAAAAAACTGTCTGCGTTTGGTAGCGTGACCGCGGTGGTATTTTCCGGGTCATCTCTTAGCCGGTTCTGGACGAGCAAGGCGATTTATACGGAATGGATTTCGGCTGGAATATCGCCGAATGTGGCGCGGACGACGCGTGTGAATCTACAACGTAATAACACCAGCCTCACCCAACGGCACTTAAAAGATACGCCTAAGCTATCGGCGGCTTGTTGGAGGGTGTGGCTGCCGCTATAAAATAAACGCACCCGTGATTAAGCCTTAGGCAACGTCACACCTGTTTGTCCCTGATACTTGCCGCCGCGATCTTTATAAGACGTGGTACAAACCTCATCACCACCAAAAAATAACATTTGTGCAACGCCTTCGTTCGCATAAATTTTTGCAGGTAACGGCGTAGTATTGGAAAACTCCAACGTGACATGCCCTTCCCACTCTGGCTCTAACGGTGTGACATTCACAATAATACCGCAACGCGCATAGGTTGATTTACCTAAACAAATGGTCAATACATCGCGCGGAATTCTAAAAAATTCAACGGTTCTCGCCAATGCAAAAGAATTAGGCGGAATAATGCACACATCAGCCTTAATATCGACAAAACTTTGTGCGTCGAAATTTTTAGGATCGACAATCACCGAATTGATATTCGTAAACACCTTAAATTCATCCGAACACCGCACGTCATAGCCATAGCTTGATGTACCGTAAGAAATAACCCGTCCCGCAGCCGACTCTCTGACCTGCCCTGGCTCAAAAGGCTCAATCATTGCGTGTTCTTGTGCCATTCGGCGAATCCAATTGTCTGACTTAATGCTCATGGGCGATACCACTCCGAAATAATAGAAAAAATAATGTTACTGATCGTATGGACGAACCACTAAGAGGCAAAACCCTTAACTCGCCAAAACATTCGCCATTATAAAGAATTTATGCTCGCGTTACCGACAGAATTGTTTATCCACCACGCGGCCTGGGGATTGGACGCCCACTCCCGGTAATAAACGTTATAATACCTGCTCGTTTTACTACTCAAAAGACACAAGCTTATGTTTGACTATATCATTATCGGTGCAGGCTTTGCGGGCAGTGTACTGGCCGAAAGATTGGCATCGCGCCAAAAACGCCTGTTAGTCATCGACAAACGCCGACACATTGGCGGCAACTGCTACGATTGTTTTGATGAACACGGCGTACTCATTCATCAATATGGCCCGCACTTATTCCACACCGACAATAAAGCCGTCTTTGACTACCTTGGACAATTTACCGAGTGGCGTAACTACCAGCACCACGTTCTGGCATTTATAGACGGTCAAAATGTTCCGGCACCGTTTAACCTTAACGCCATTGAGCAATTATTCCCTAAAGTACTGGCAGAGACCTTAACCGCCAAGCTAATGAGTATTTACGGCTACGGTAAGAAAGTCCCTATTTTAGAATTACGTCAACACGAAGATGCCGACTTAAAATTTTTAGCGGATTTTATTTACGATAAATTATTTGTCAACTACACCGCTAAACAATGGGGACTGAAGCCAGAAGAAATTGCGGGTGAAGTCACCGCGCGTGTCCCGGTACATGTTTCTCGCGACAACCGTTACTTTCAGGATCGTTATCAAGCTGTTCCTAAACACGGTTACACGAAGATTTTTGAAAACTTACTGAAATCGCCAAACATCAATGTCATGTTACAGACCGAATTCAAATCTGTCATGGATTTTGATACAGAGTCCGGTGCATTACGCTTATTTGGCAGCCCGTTTAAAGGTGAATTAATCTATACCGGCATGATTGATGAATTATTCGATTATCGCTTTGGCGAATTACCCTACCGCTCCTTGCGTTTTGATTTTGAACACCACTCCGTAGAGCAATTTCAAGCCACCACCACGGTCAATTACCCTAACGATTACGATTACACTCGTATCACCGAATTTAAACACATTAATGCCCAAAAAATCGCGGGTACAACCGTTGTAAAAGAGTTTCCACAAGCGTTTGATCGGCACGATGCGGGTAAAGATATTCCCTACTACCCCATCTTTACCGACGCTAACGCGAAAAAATATACGCAATACCAAGAATACGCCGAGCAATTTAAAAACATCACGCTGGTGGGGCGTTTAGCTGAAAACCGTTATTACGACATGGACGATATGGTTGCCAGAGCATTACAACTATTTAACGACAAGTGGTGAGTTGCAGGTAGGTTACAAAAAATAATCAGGAAAGATACTCGTGACAGTACCTATAGAAAATAAAGCCCTAACCTCGCCCTTATTGACGCTGGTTATTCCTTGCTACAACGAGGAAGAGGTCATTGCTGAAACGATCAAACGACTCAATAGCTTCTGCGCTGAGCTGGTTAATCTGGATGTTGAACTTATTGTTGTTGATGATGGCAGCCGGGATCGTACGCGCGAACTTTTAAAAAGTTATGCGGCGGAGAATGCTAATGTGCGATTGATCTGTTTTGCGCGTAACTTTGGTCATCAAATTGCTGTAACGGCAGGTATTGATGCGGCGGGTGGCGATGCCGTTGTGCTTATCGATGCTGATCTGCAAGATCCTCCTGAGGTGATACATGCGATGATTGCCAAGTGGCGTGAAGGCTATGATGTGGTCTATGCCACACGTACCGAACGTCCGGGTGAGTCGGCCTTTAAAATTGCTACAGCACGCGGGTTTTATCGGCTATTAAACAAATTATCCGATGTTGCCATCCCGTTGGATACTGGCGACTTTAGGTTAATGAGTCGGCCTGTCGTAGATACGCTAAGGGCTATGCCGGAACATGACCGTTTTGTACGGGGCATGGTGAGTTGGGTGGGTTTTAAACAAATCGCATTGCCTTATAAACGCGCACAGCGATTTGCCGGGGTGAGCAAATACCCGTTAAGGAAAATGCTCCGCTTTGCTATTGATGGAATATTGTCCTTTTCCACAAAACCGTTACAAATGTCGGTTGCTCTTGGAATGTTCTGCGCATTCTTCGCCTTACTGGGTATTGTTTATGCCTTATATTTACGTGTTTTTACCCATATTTGGGTTGAAGGCTGGACAGCGCTAATGATTGCGGTGCTTTTTCTGGGTGGCGTACAGCTCATTTGTGTGGGTATTTTAGGCGAGTATATTGGCCGAATTTATAATGAGGTTAAAAATAGACCGCTTTACATTGTGCA
Source organism: Methylococcales bacterium (assembly GCA_026398935.1). Classification (GTDB taxonomy): domain Bacteria; phylum Pseudomonadota; class Gammaproteobacteria; order Methylococcales; family Methylomonadaceae; genus SXIZ01. Next base: position 2,523 of record JAPLRW010000176.1, on the reverse strand, counting down.
AGAATACGTGGGCTTTAATGAAGCCGGCCCTGAAATGTCTCGCAGTCCGGCGGTAAAAAAAAATGACGTTTAAACAAGTGTTCCGTCTGGCCTTCGGCCTGCTTTTGGCCGCTGGGTTTATCTGGCTTATTGCGCGCCAGATAAATCCGAATGAGCTTAAAAATGCCTTTATGGGTACTTCTGCGACATGGCTTGCTGCCAGTCTTGCTGCCTTCTTTGTTGGCTACGCCTGCAGGATTGCACGCTGGCGCTTAATGTTACAACGAGACAACGCTGAGTTAAGGTGGAAACACTGCGCAGGCCCCTTGTTGGGGAGTTTTGCGGCCAATAATGTGCTGCCTTTTCGAGCGGGCGATGTCTTACGCAGCTTCGCGTTTAATGGACGATTAGGCGTTAGTTCCGGTGTGGTGATCGCGACGCTGTTTGTTGAACGGCTCTTGGATTTGTTAATGGTTCTGGTGCTGCTGGGTGTCGTGCTGGCAACCTTTAAGCTGAATGTCGTCGCTTTTGCGGGCGTTGGCAGTATTGCGCTAATCGCTATCGGCATTGGAATCTTGTTACTGTTGTTATTTCCACGATTATTTTTTCCTCTTGCCATTGCGTGTGGGCGATTAGTGGCGCGAATTTCACCAAAACGAGGCGGTGCGTTAGTGGATGAAATCAATAAAAGTTTTGTTACGCTAATGCATCTAGCAAAAGGTGGCACAATGCTCAAATTGGTGTTGTGGTCGATGATGGCCTGGCTCGCCGAAGGCTGTGTGTTCTGGTTTGCAGCCTTAGCGCTGTCAACGCTAGCCGCGCCTATAGGTGGATGGTTGGCGTTGCCAGTGGGTACTTTAGCGACCCTGATTCCCAGCACCCCTGGGTACGTGGGCACATTCGATTATTTTACCGTTCGAGCGATGACTGCGTTGGGCAATACTCCCGCGTCCTCGACGGCTTATGCACTGTTAGTGCATGTATTGCTCTGGCTGCCACCGACGCTAATCGGTGGCGTATACTTACTGTTACGCCCTACCAAAATACAAAACACGCCTAAGGTTCTTTAATAATGACTGCAACACACACAACGCATGTAACTGTTATAGGTGCTGGCTTTACTGGCCTGACTGCCGCGTATGAACTCGCCAAAAAAGGCGTTTCTGTCACCGTTCTGGAAGCTGAAGCCGAAATAGCCGGACTGGCTGCCGCCTTCGATGTGGGCGGTGAAAAGCTAGATCGCTTTTACCATCATTGGTTTACCAATGATATGGAAGTTATGCAATTAATTGCCGAACTGGGTTTAAATGATCGGGTCGAGATTAATCCTACCAATACCGGTGTGTATTACGCCAATAATTTTTTTAAGCTATCGACGCCCTGGGATTTATTGAATTTTACACCGTTAAGTTTTCCTGATCGTATTCGACTGGGTTTGCTGGCGTTACGGGCGAGACGGGTTAAGAACTGGATGGAGCTTGAAGACAAAACCGCCCATGAATGGCTGAAAGAGCTGGGTGGTGATAACGTGTATCGTGTCGTCTGGCAGCCTTTACTCAAAGGTAAATTTGGTCCTTATGCTGAGCAGGTTTCAGCCGTGTGGTTTTGGAATAAACTTAAGTTGCGTGGTGGCAGCCGAGGAAAGGGCGGAGAAGAACGCTTAGCCTACTTCAAAGGGGGCTTCGTGGGTTTGGCGGATGCATTGGCCGCAAAAATTCAAGCGTTGGGCGGACGAATAGAAACCAATACGCCTGTTTCAGCTATCACACCCGTTAATGGCGCTTGGCTAACCACTACATCAAATGGCGTCGTGACGTCTGATCGGGTGATCGTCACCACCGCCCTGCCCTTAATTGCAACTATGCTGCGCGATTGGGCGAGCCCTGAGTATGTTGCCAGTCTTGAAAGAATTCAATACATTGGCAATGTTTGTTTGGTGCTGGAGCTGGATCAACCGTTGTCAAAAACGTATTGGCTCAACGTTAACGATCCCAGCTTTCCTTTTGTTGGGGTCATTGAACACACTAATTTTGAGCGGCCTGAAACGTATGGCGGCAAGCATATCGTCTATCTCTCAAAATACCTGCCGCACACCGATGCACTTTACGTCATGAGCGCAGATGAATTTCTGGACTATGCGCTGCCGTATTTACAAAAAATGTTTCCTAGTATGCAGCGTGACTGGATTCAGCGACATCACTTGTGGAAGGCGCGCTGGTCACAGCCCGTCGTGGAAAAACACTATGGCGCACTTATTCCGTCAGAAGATGGCCCTGAAAATGGCTTGCATATCTGCTCAATGGCACAGATTTACCCAGAAGATCGTGGCACCAACTATGCCATACGTGAAGGCAGAAAAATAGGTGCGCGGATTGCTGCAATGACGAGTGCCGATGCATTAAAATGACCTACTCACCAAGCTGTATATTGACCCGCATAAAAATACGCTTTAAACACCTTAATACGCAACAGAGTGTTGCATTGCTGCTTGGGGTGTTTGCTCTTATTTATGCCGTCCTGTTATTTGGTATTAATGTTAAGGAG
>JAPLRW010000053.1 GCA_026398935.1 Methylococcales bacterium | reverse complement strand
TTTAATTGCATCAAAAACAGCTGATGTTCCTGCTGAAGCTGTGTAAACAATGCCAAAAGCGCACTGCCTGTGGCGGTTAAGCGCGTCCCTCCTCCCTGACTACCACCCACGGTAGTTAATACTAAAACTTTCGGCGCTAAATTACTAGCCCGCTCAATCATTTCCCAACCACCTTTATATGTCATACCAATCTCCTTGGCGGCTCGGTTAATGGAGCCAGTACGCTGGATGGCTTCCAACAGCTTGAATAAACGCACGTTCAAACCACCCAGTAAACGTAACTCTGCGTCTACCCATTGGGTTTTATTCGGATTGCTAGGCGACTCAATATTTGACATGGAAAAAACCTGCACGGGCTATAAAAAATGACCTATAAGTTTCCGCGTCATAGTTTTACAGGCAAAAATCGCACCTACTTAAACGATGAGCCTGTTTGCACTATGAAAGGGCTCGGTAATTGTAAGGTATCTGACAAAATCAGCTTAAATTTTGTTGTTTTTATAAACATTTGTCATGTTCTTTACAGGCTATTAAGCTGTTTAATACGTTAAAGCCCTTATCGTTATTACTATAAAGTAATAACGATTGATTGGCACACGCTTTGCTATTATAATCAATATAAGTGGATGCTCACGTCAATGGGGGTTTCGCGGAATTGTTTTTTATCTCAGAGGAAATGCCATGCCCCCTAAACTTAAGCTTACAATTGGCCTAACCATTGCTACTCATTTCTTTATGGGCGATGTTATTGCGGCGGAAAAAAACCTTCCTAGCGCTTCATATACTCGCCCCCCGTTCGCGGCATTTTCCAGTCAGATGCAGGATGGTTTAACCGGTGGGGGTAAATATGAAAAGCCAGTGTGGAACCTGCACGATACTCTGAAATTACCGGATTGGTTATTTTTATCGGTCGAACAACGCGCCCGCTATGAAACACTGGATGGCAGTTTTAAAGCCAATGGTAAAGGTGGCGATCAGCAAATCCCATTGCAACTGGATGTCGCGTTGGAAGCGCATTTAGGCGCTTGGCGTGTGGGTGGTGAGTTTTTGGATGCACGGCAGTTAGGCGCTGACTCAGGTTCCGGCGTTAATAATACCCATGCCGATACCGCAGACTTTATCCAAGCCTACGTCGCATGGGCGGATCAAAACCTGAATTACAGCGGGATTGGAGTAGAAGTGGTTGGCGGTCGACAAACCTTAAACTTGGGTAGTCGACGCTTAGTAGCACGGAATGTGTTTCGTAACAGCATCAACAGTTTTACGGGGGGTAAGTTGCGGGTGACGGATTACAGTCATTGGCAATTTACCGGTTTCGTAACCATGCCAGTGCTGAGGTATCCGACAACCGCTAGCGATATTCTTAATGATGTACAACGTTTTGATGAAGAAGATCAACACACATTATTCTCCGGTGGTTTTTTGGAACTCTACAATCTGGCTTGGGGAATCAGCAGCGAACTGTATTTGTATCATTTAGATGAAAGCGATAGCACAAATAATTTGACCCGTAATCGCCGCTATTTCACACCCGGTACACGTTTTTTCATTAAACCCGCCAAGGGGAAATTCGACTTTCAACTGGAATCTATCGGCCAAATCGGTACTGTTCGAGCGACGACTGCTGCCACCGATGGTAAAGATCAGCAACATTTAGCCTGGATGCAACATGTCGATGCGGGTTATACCTTTGAACTGCCTTGGTCGCCGCGTTTTGCTGTCGAATACGACTATGCCAGTGGCGATGATAACCCGAACGATAGCAAAGATCAGCGCTTTGATACCTTGTATGGCGCACGCCGTTTTGACTTCGGGCCTACCGGAATCTATGGCGCTTTTGCGCGCGCCAACCTTAACACGCCCGGTCTACGTATCAGTGCCGCACCGCATAAAGATGTGCAACTTGGCTTAAGTCACCGTGCCTTTTGGTTAGCATCAGCAACAGACAGTTGGGGCAGTAATGGCCTACAGGACAAAACGGGGCGGAGCGGTGACTATGTTGGTCAGCAATTAGAATTAACCACGCGCTATGATTTCAATAGCAGCCTCAATATAGAAACTGGCTGGACGCATTTGTTTAAGGGCGATTTTGTCAAACATGCACCGTTAGCGCCGAATGGACAAGATGTAGATTATTTCTACGTCCAAACCCTGTTACGGTTCTAAATGATCAATAAGGAGAGCTCCCTATGAATTTTAAGGCACTAACAACCGTTGTATCGGCACTAAGTCTGTTCTTGGTATCTTCAAGCAGTGAGGCAGCAAGCACGTTAGTCGCCGTTGCCTCTAACTTTACCAAACCGATGACCGAAATTGCCGAGGCTTTTGAAAAGTCCACTGGACACAGCGCTAACCTGTCGTTTGGTGCCTCCGGTAAATTTGTGGCGCAACTAGAAAATGGTGGACCCTTTGAAGTATTTTTGTCGGCAGATGAAAAAAGTCCTAAAAAACTGGCGCAAGATGGGTTTGCGGTAGCGGATAGCCAATTCACTTATGCGGTGGGTAAGTTAGTCTTGTGGTCGGCAATGCCTAATTATGTAGATACTCAGGGGCAAATCTTAACTAAAGGCGGCTTTAAACACATTGCCTTAGCTGATCCAAAACTAGCCCCTTATGGTGCGGCAGCCGTTGAACTAATGCAAAACTTAAGTGTATACGACACGTTGCAACCCTTATTTGTACAAGGCGAAAACATCGCCCAAACCCAACAATTCATCAGTACTGGCAATGCCGAATTAGGTTTTTTAGCGTTATCACAAGTGATTGAAAATGGCAAACTAGCCAATGGTTCTGGCTGGATAGTCCCTGCTACAAAACATAAGCCTATCTTGCAAGATGCCATTTTACTGAAAACAGGCGTTGAAAATCCTGCCGCCTCCGCGTTGCTTAAATTTCTAAAATCACCAGAAGCGTTGGCGATCATAAAAAAATATGGTTACGACTTAACGGAAAAATAACCCTATGTTAAATGCCGCTGACATTGACGCGTTATGGCTGACCGTCCAAGTTGCCAGTATTGCTACGGTACTACTGCTGCTACTGGGAACACCATTGGCCTGGTGGCTGGTGCGGTCACCGTCGCGCTGGAAAGGAATATGTAACGCGCTGGTGGCATTGCCGCTGGTGTTGCCGCCCAGCGTTTTAGGCTTCTATCTGTTAATCCTCATGGGGCCAAAAGGCGTAGTGGGACACATCACCACAGAATTAGGGCTGGGTACATTGCCCTTTACTTTTACAGGATTAGTGATCGCCTCGGTGCTGTATTCCTTGCCCTTTGTGGTGCAACCTTTACAAGCCGCCTTTGCCGCTATCGGTGAGCGGCCACTGGAAGCGGCAGCAACGTTACGTGCCAGCCCTTTGGATACGTTTTTCAGTGTGGTAGTGCCGCTGGCACGGCATGGTTTCTTGACCGCCACCATTTTAGGTTTTGCCCATACCGTAGGTGAGTTTGGCGTAGTGTTAATGGTTGGCGGCAATATCCCTAACAAAACCCGTGTCGTGTCCGTGCAGATTTACAACCACGTCGAAGCACTGGAATATGAACAGGCACACTGGTTGGCGGGAGGACTGTTGCTGTTCTCGTTTACGATATTGCTGTTCATGTACGGCGTCCTTAAAACCCAATCTGTTGCGCAACCATTCAAATGACCCTCCCCATTGCTGCTCGTTTTCAACTCCCGCTCAACGATTTTACATTGGATGTTGATTTGCGTTTACCGAGCGTCGGCGTTAGCGTGTTGTTCGGTCACTCTGGCTCTGGAAAAACCACATTACTTCGTTGTATCGCGGGCTTACAGCGAGCACCGCAAGGATTTTTAGAAATCAACGGACAGGTTTGGCAAGACTCTGAAAAAGGCATTTTTTTACCAACGCATAAACGTTCACTGGGCTATGTGTTTCAAGAAGCCAATTTGTTTAGCCACTTGACCGTGGCCGATAATTTGCAATTCGGCTTGAAACGAATGCGTCGGTCATCGACTAACGTCAATTTTGCATCGATTTTAGAACTGTTGGGGATTAAGCATTTATTAACACGATTGCCGGAAAACTTATCCGGTGGCGAGAAACAACGTGTTGCTATTGCTAGGGCACTCGCCTTAAATCCTGATATATTACTGATGGATGAGCCGCTCGCGGCGCTGGATTTCAAACGTAAGCAAGAAATTTTACCGTTTCTTAAAATTTTACATCAAACATTGAATATACCGGTTCTATACGTGACGCATTCACAGCAGGAAGTAGCGCAGCTGGCGGATCATCTGGTGATACTCACAGAAGGAAAAGTGATAGCCGCAGGCGGATTATATGAAACGTTAAGCCGACTTGATTTACCCTTAGCGCAAGATCAACAGGCGGTTACAGTGTGGCAAGTCAGCGTTGCTGAACATGAGGTAGATTATCATTTGACGCGCGTAACATTTGCGGGTGGATCGTTGAGTCTACCATTAATTGATGCTGCGATAGGCTCACCTTTACGGGTACAGATATTCGCCCGCGATGTCAGCATCGCATTGGAAGCCCCAAAAGCAAGCAGTATTCTTAACATACTGCCCGGCATCATCTCTGGGATTGCGGATTATCAAGCAGGACAAAGTATGCTGCAGTTACAGGTTGGTAAGCAGGTATTACTGGCGCACATCACCCACAAATCAGTCCTGCTACTGAATTTGCACATCGGCATGCGTGTTTATGTGCAGATTAAGGGGTCGTCGCTCTTAAATTAACGGAGATAGTTAATGCTTCCGCAAGTCAATCAACTGCGTAACTTGCCGACTCTGATGCGCATAAAAATCCAAAACAGGTTGATTGTGTTTGTCTGCCAACAACTGCAAACGTTTCAAACTGTGTTCTTCCGCCCACAGATTCGCTTGCGCCAACAGCTTTGTGGCAATTTATCTGAAAACGCTCTTTCAGGCCAACAATTTTTATATAAACATAAAGTGTGCGAGTGGAAACTACCCCAAAAACGATGAATGAGAAAAACGTAATCACCTCAGCTTTCGATCTGCATTTGACTGGAGCGCTCACGGATGCCGAAATGGCTTATCGTCGCATCCTATCCGCCAATCCATTGCATACGGAAGTGCAGCATCATCTTGGCGTGCTGTTGCATCAGAAAGGAAATACGCAAGAAGGTATAGAACTCATCATCAACGCACTGGAAACCGATGCGGGTAGCGCTTCCCGTTACAATGATCTGGGCAATATTTTTACTCAGATAGGCGGCTTAACGGATGCTGCCGCAGCGTTTAGCCTATCACTGGATTTCAACGATACCGACGCAAATGTTTGGACTAATTTTGGGTCTGTTCTACATCGCCAACAACACCTTGCTGATGCAGAAAATGCGTATCGAGTTGCCCTCTACTACAATATTCAGTTCATACCCGCACTCAATAACCTTGCTACCCTGCTGGCTGAAAAAGGACACGAAGAGGAGTCGTCCTGGTACGAATGTTTGGCGTATATTCAGCCACCACTCACGGGAAAATCTCCGATAATGTTAGGCACAGCATACTATCGTCTCAATTTTATCGCTGATGCTGCTGAATACTACCGTATGTGGTTAAAAACAGATGCTAATAACGCATTCGCTACACACCATCTTGCAGCATGCACAGGAGAAGAAGTACCGAGTAAAGCGTCAGATTGCTATTTAAGGACCATTTTCGACGGCACAGCGGAACATTTCGAGGAGAATCTTGTTGGCAAATTGTTATATCAAGGGCCGGAAATCATTATAGGATTACTTGAACGGCATCTGCTCAAAAGTCGGGTATTAGATGTTTTGGACGGCGGCTGCGGTACGGGTCTTTGCGGTTCAGTTCTTACTCAGTATGCAAAGCATCTTACTGGCGTTGATATTTCTCCCGGCATGCTTGCTAAGGCGAAAACAAAAGCGTTGTATAACCATTTGGTTGAAATGGAATTAGCCACTTACCTAACCGAGCAACAACAAGCATTCGATTTGATTTGCATGGCAGATACCCTTATTTACTTTGGCGACTTGTCTGTATTTTTCGGACTTGTCCGGCGTGCATTACGACCAGGAGGAAAGTTTGTCTTCACTGTAGAAGTCGAAAAAGAGACTACTCAAGAAGTCGGCTTTACCCTGGCGGCCAGTGGGCGCTACACACATAGCTATCGCTATCTCACGCAACTCTTGGTTACGCATCATTTCAGCATTCTGCGTATTGAAGAGGTTATTTTACGTATGGAAATTGGTCAACCAACGCAGGGATTCGGCGTACTGGCTGAAGCAGCGCCTCTTTAAAATAGCTACCCTGCAAATTTGGTATGGAACTCTGCAAATTTGGTATGAAAGCATACTATTTTTGCAGGGATTTTTTTTAAAAAAAAACAATAATATATTAGCTATAAAAATCATGCAGTTATTTTAAATAAAATAGTGGCATAACTAATGCTAGATATTTATCATTAAGCATTTTTCTTCTATCCCTCTGGTAAATTGAGATGAGATACATTGCCTATATAAGTGCGTGTCTTTGCTCTTTTTAATTTAAGGGAATGTTGCATGATGGAATTTAATATAAAACCGCTGGTTATAGCGCTCGGTCTGAGTGTGTTTAGTCTGAGTGCCGCGGCACAATGGGTAGCGGATAAAACGGTTTTGAATAATGCTGATAGAGCGGTTGTAACTGTAAAATTTGATCAATCCATCCGTGGTGATTTGTATTTAGCCGTCAGCGTTAATGGTGAGATCAATAACGTTACCTTCTGATCAGCTAAGGGCTCTGGTGACTTTAATTGGTTAAAAGCATCGGTAGTCCCTAATTAATCCTAAAGCATGAAATTTTATAGTTCGATTAAACATATGCCTTTTTTTGGAGAAACGCATGAAAAGAAATAATCTACCCGCTATGTTGGTATTGTGTGCATTAACCACAGGGTGTGCGTCTATGAGTGGGTGGCGTCCTATTGTTGATCCTCGCATGGACGAACATGCAGAAACCGTTCAGCGTGATATGGTGGAGTGTAAAGCACTGGCAGAACAAGCATCGGATATCACTAAAGAAATCTCTATTGGCGCAGGAGTGGGTGCTGTGACTGGCGCAGCAACGGGTGCAGCAGCAGGCGCTATAGTGGGCAGTGCCGCAACGGGTGCAGCGGCAGGTGCTATTTTGGCTATTCCTGCGGGTTTATGGGAAGGATACCAAGCCAACGAGGACTTTAAACGAGCATTTAAAACCTGCATGCGTCAACGTGGACATAAACTGGTTAACTAAAGAAAAGTTATTTGTTTGGCTTGTAGTGCAAAAAATACACTTTTTGCATGCTAGGATTATCGGTTATTTTCTATTACATTTCCGTATAATATCCCGCGTATATGGACACCTCTCGTTTTGCAAGCACACATTACTTCTGGTTTTAGGCTACGACTGCATACGTATATCCGGCCTCTGTGTGAGCGCAATTGCTCGGGTCATAATGGGCTATTCGCGCGTTTACTCCCAATCTGGGCATCGTGTTCTTAGGTACACCGTGTGGGACGGGGTCTGCAAACGCTGGTTCGACCTGATTACCGTTAGTCGTTGTTGCTTAACAATAGCGGGTGATTGCCGCTGGTTATCTCAACCCGCTTAATTCAGAAAACAAGTTTTCGGAATTAAGCGGGTTTGTCTTCCGGCAGGAAATCGGTTTCTTGGATTAATAGCGTCCAGAGACAATTTGGAGATTTTTGTTGGCTAGCGTCACCGCAGCAATGTGTTTATTGCTCTTCATCCCTGTTTACCGAAGAATTGATGTCCTGATTATGGAGATGGGCATAGTAATGATCAAGCAATTGCTTGCCACCATTAAAATTTTTAATGTCTCTTTCTTCAAAACAATATTGGCGGAGACGGCTAAATAAGCGGATGTATGGATAAATAGTTAAGTAATGTTTTAAAGGCGTATGCTCTGTAACAATTGTGGAAACTTTTTCAGCATTGCCGACGATTGTAAACTCATTCACGCCGTTAACCCCTTCTAGTGTCTTTTGCAGAAAGAGGGTGATGTTTCCTCCATCTGCGGAAACCAAATGATTGATTTCAATGAAGCCAACTTTCTCGGCCAGTCTTTTTAGACTAGCGATATTAAAGTGGAAAATATGGGCTTCATGGAAGGTACTTTTCGGCGACTGACATTTTGCTTCAATATTTGGAACTTCGACAACAACAATACCCGGTGGTTTCAATAATGAATGCAGCTTTGTTAGCACTGCAAATGGATCTTCAGTGTGTTCCAAAACATGCCAGATAGTGATTAGATCAAAACTCTGTTGTGGAATGATAATGTCCTGAACAAAACCGACTTGAACATTTAGTCCATATTCGCGTATTGAGTATTCGGCGTAGCCCTTGTTTGGTTCAATTCCTGTCACATGATGCCCGAGAGTTTCAAGCAAATATGAGAATTCGCCTCCACCCGAACCGACGTCAAGCACAGTGAGTGGCGTTGCAAGTAATCTTTCGATTTGCCGATGGCGAGACAACGCTACATTTCCAGCACGCAATATATGCTTTAGTTTTGGAGAATAATTACCTTTGTAGCTAACACGGTAGTCATTTTCATAGAAATTGTGCAGATTACTTGGTAATGGGTCAGACCACACTAAGCCGCATTTTGAGCAAATTACTGATCTAAGCGGCTCTCCGCGACGACTGCGAGTTGCAAGAATAGAAACCTCCTTGCTGCCACAAAGATTACAAGGAATTGATGGCAAATCTTGGCTTAATGTTTTGGGTGCAGTCATTTTTTTGTTATGAAATAAAGGTAAGTTGAGTATTGTTTTAAGTAATGGCTAAGGGTGCTGTTGAATAAATCGAATTTTGGTCGAATTTACCCATCTAGGCGAGTGAAGTCCAGTAGTACGACAAGCCCTGCGGATCTCTAAGTTAATTCTTTTTTATAAATGAGTAAAGAAAACCTTTGGATACTGTTGGCGAATTCGTAGAACCATATTGGGAATAGTTGGCCGTTACGTGGCCTAGCAATGCTGTATAAACTAACGGATATGAATCTAGCCCTCGGTTGAATTGTTTGCCGTTACCGATTGCACAAACTAATGCTGTCGCAGTAATCGGGTCAACACCGGGCATTTGCTGCAAGCGCTTGGTGGTATAACCTTTCTACCGGCAAGGTATTGTACTTTGTTATCCATTTCCCCTGCTCGGTTATCCACAGCGATAAGGTCTTGCTGTAAGCCTTACAGTAGGGTTCTGAAATCTATACTTAATCTGTTTTCACTGTCCTCCAGTAGCTGCGGTAAATTTTTACGCAACTACCGTTCCGTCCGGTAGACGATCCCTTTGAAAAGTTGTGTAGATACCTATGGCTATATTGGGAGACTCTTTTTCTCAAATATTTTAAAGGGTGTGGCTAGTTTTTTCAAATATTTTAACGGGTGTGGCTAGATTAGTGTGGCCACATCAGTCTGTTCTTACGACGGTTTTTAAATTCACGTTAAAGGATTAGGCGTCACGATGAAACGAAGTAATGTAATGGGCGCATTAATTTACGGCAATGATATACGTAGTATTACTAGGTGTAGTTGTACGAATGGTTATTTTAGTTGTTAGCCTTGATACTTGCTCTCGGTATATACGGTTTTTAAATTCACGTTAAAGGATTAGGTGTCACGATGAAACGAAGTAATGTAATGGGCGCATTAATTTACGGCAATGTAGCAACATATAAACGGAGGGTTGCTTATCATGAAGCAGGTCATGCGGCGGCCATTCATTTTAATAATCGTTTAAAACAATTACCCCCGGTTTTCTTTAAAATCCTATTGGAAGATATAGCGAACTGTGCCTCAAGCGAGTGTGTTGCAAGCATTAAAGGTGGGCGCTTAATTCAAGGGTTGCCTTTCGTATTTAATGATGGAATGACTGAAATATCTACTTGTCGTGATTCAGTTATGTTTCGGTTTACCGAGGGTTACCACCCCGCTTTTGAAGCGGATATCGTTAACCTGTTGGTCGGCCCGTTAGCTGAGGCTAAATGTGTTGCCTTGATGGACGACGAGCTGTTTCATCCGCAATTATTACTGGCGCATGCACTCAAAAATTACGGCGGTGAAGATGATCTGGCTGTCGTAAACGACTATTTACACAGTTATTCTGCCGACAAACAGGTTAGGGACGAGAGCTTGACTTATTTTTTAAATCAGGCGTTTTACTTTGTGAACGACTATAAGAACTGGAAAGCCATTACGCGCTTAGCCGATTATATTCTTGCCAGTGACGATAATGAAATCAGCTGTGAAGAAGCGGTATTTATATTAGATCGCCAATAAGATGCGTTGGGCATGGCGCGGTGATTTGCCTTGCTATGCTATTAGCACTGTGCAGCGTTGTCTGGTAAATGCGTGTTTGAACGAAAATTCTAGAAGCGTTATCCGTTAACTATTTCAGATGAAATGATTAACCGAATTTTTTCGGAATATAAGCTTAAATCGTCGAATAGTGTGCAAATTGCACCAAATATTTATAGATTTTAATAAAACTTTAACCCCGCTATTCTTCTGTACGTTTTACTGGGTAAGGCTTTTAGAATTTTCGTTCAAGCATGCGTTAAGTGATGACTCACATAATAAATGAGGTGAATTACGGTGAGTATTAAAAAAATAAAGGCTGACCCACTATAGTGGACCCCGAAATCAGGACAATAGTTTAAGCTATACCCTGTCATGGAAAAGGGTTAACAATGAGCGAGAACAAACGGAAGATTTTTACAAGTGCAGAAAAGGCGAAAGTTGCCTTGGCAGCGGTCAAAGGAT
>JAPLRW010000063.1 GCA_026398935.1 Methylococcales bacterium | reverse complement strand
GGCGCATTACATTCGCCCGTTCCCAGTACCAGCAGTGGGCGCGTATCAGTCGGCGTATTAAACAGCGCACTGACATCCGCCACCGTTGTAACAGCCAAGTTAATAGGCGCGGACAATCCCAGTCGCCCCGGCCAAGCTAACAAGGCTTTTTTACAGACACTATTGCTGGATACATTCACCACTATGCTCGCTAATGCGGCATTGTTATTGTCATCAAAACGCAACTGTCCTGATCTAAAATACAGCCACTCAACCACCACGCCAGACTCGGCTTCAAACGTTGCGCGATCATCGGGATGTGCAAAGTTAACCAAACTGACCACACACACTTTCCGGAGATGGGGATTAATGCGTTGATAGGTTTTAATTAAGTGTAAGAAAGTTTTACCGGTACTGATTTCATCATCAATCAATACCAAGGTTTCGGCTGTTAAAAATTGCGCACGGTAGGCTTCATGCTCTGGATAATACAGAAAGAAATCTGTTGCGTGACTGTGCGCTTCTTCAAATTGTAATTTTTCTACACCATCCAAGTGATAACGGGTAGTTTGCATAAATAACGCGGTGTTTAAACCTTCACCACAGGCCGCTTCAAATACGCCATAGCCCAAGCCAGTCGCTGTTTCTGCCATGCCTATCCACAGCGATGATTTTCCCAGTGTGTTTTTTAAAACGGCGCGTGCCAGCGCCCGATAAGACCAGCGCATCAGCAGCGGCGACACCGGGTAATGTTTACCCAATACCTTGCTCACCAAGAGAAATTTACGTTTACTGCTCACGCGTGCTGCAAAACCGAGCAGTCGGTGTAATGGGATGCGTCCTGGCGTCACAGCAAGATGTAATGTGCCAGTTTCCAGCGTTATGGATAGTGTTTTTTGCATAGAGTAGTAGTTTTTTTCCGGTAGATCAATAACTCAAGAGTATTGTGGTTATTTAAAAGCAATGGCCTACATAGTGACTACGTAGAGTGTAGCGACATGGTATTACAGTTTTGTGTCGGTTGCGTTGAATACTGAATAAATGGGGGTTTATGTAGCGGTTGTGCCGTCTGTGACGAGCGCGTTTTTATGCGACCCATCACGTTCGTTATCCGTCACTTCAGCATACCCTAGCGTTGGGGGTACAAGTGGATACCGAAATCATGAATCGGAATTCGCGATTGCTGATTTTTTAAAACCCTGTTAAAGTCCTACACAGAGTGAGGTTAAATCTATGAACCGTATTGGTTGCCCCGCATTGTTTTGGAAGTAATAGCACCATCAACGGTTAGTTCGTATCGGACAGTGATTTTGCGTTTTTGTTTTTGAGGGTGAGGTGGGCGTGGAAGGGTGGACTGTTTTTCAAGCTACGCTCTAGTCTTTCGCCCAGGTTTCAAATACCTCCGCCAATTCAAGCGCCAATTCAGGAAACATATGCGGCGTAGCAAAACCCTCTGTGTACATGTGCTTTAATTGGTAGCGCCCCTGCTCGTCCAAGACAAATTGGTGGATAGCTTCCTGTTCTGGATAGACCAACCAATATTCAGTCACGCCACTTTCCTGATACAGCGCAAACTTGGTGTTCATGTCCCGCGTAGCATTGCCGCTCGACAGAATTTCAATAATCCAGTCCGGCGCACCGTTGCAGCCTTGTTTATCCAAAAGCGCTGGGTTACAAATGACACATAAATCCGGTTGGATGACCGTATGGATGTCTTGGCTGGCTAGCAGCGATTTTTTGCGGTCATACAAGCGTACATCAAAGGGCGCGGTATAAACCCGACATTTTTTTTGTTTGAAAAAAGTATGTAATAAAGCCGTTAAGTTTCCAGAAATATCCTGATGCTTCACATTCGGCGCAGGCGACATCAACATGATTTTGCCTTTAATCAATTCAACAGCCTCATCGAATTTCCATGTCAAATAATCGGCATAGCTGTAGGTCTGGTTTACGTTTAATTGCGATAATTGCGTAATTTTAGGCATTATGTGTTCCTTATCCTTGTAGCAACCGTTTTAGCGTAAGCGTAGTAGTAATTATTCAGTCCCCCTCTTAGACTTGTGCCCTTTAGGGTAAAAAGAGGGGTTAGTACCCAAAGGGCATAAAGGGAGATTTATTAGATAAAATCCCCCTCAATCCCCCTTTTTCAAAGGGGGAGGTGGATAAGTAAGCGTAGTATAGCAAAGTCTGTATGCACTATTTATTCGGTAAGCTTTTCGCGTCAGCGAAGTGTTGCGTATTTACCCCAACTCCTTATCCATCCGATCCTGATCCAGTTCATTTTCCCATTTCGCGGCGACAATCGTTGCTACGCCATTGCCAATTAGATTGGTGAGGGCACGGGCTTCGGACATGAAGCGGTCAATACCCAGTATCAGTGCTAGCCCTGCGACCGGAATGGTGGGTACGGTCGCCAAGGTTGCTGCCAGAGTTATAAAGCCGCTGCCAGTAACGCCAGCAGCACCTTTTGACGTCAGCAACAAAACGCCGAGCAAGGTTAATTCTTGCGTTAGGGTTAAAGGGGTGTTGGTTGCTTGGGCAATAAAAATCGCGGCCATGGAGAGATAAATGGATGTGCCGTCAAGATTGAAGGAATAGCCCGTCGGAATCACCAAGCCAACCACCGATTTAGAACAGCCCAAATTTTCCAGTTTGGTCATGATGCGCGGCAGTACGGATTCTGAAGAGGATGTTCCTAAGACGATAAACAACTCGTCCTTTATGTAGAGAATAAAGCGCAGGATGCTAAAGCCAGTCAGTCGTGCAATCAAGCCCAGTACGCCAAAAATAAAGAGCACACAGGTCAGGTAAAAGCTGCCCATTAAGCTGGCCAACGGCATCAGTGAGGCAATGCCGTATTTGCCTATGGTAAATGCCATCGCGCCGAAAGCGCCTATGGGGGCAAGTTTCATTATGGTTTCTACAATGCCGAAGAGTACCTGTGAGATTTTGTTGATGAAACCCGGTTTCGCTCGAGGCATAGGACTCGAAAATCACCGGTCCCAGCCAGTCGATCATGGCCTTCTTCATAACATTCAGCAGGAAATCGACGGTGCCGTGTGTTTTTGCTTCGCTAGTAAATGCTGTTAAGCCTTTGGTATCCAGAGTGCTGGCATCAATATTCATGCCCACGCCTGGTTGAATGAAATGCACCACCAATAAGCCAATCACCAGCGCCAGCGTACTCACGATCTCAAAGTAGAGCAAGGCTTTAAGACCGACACGCCCGACTTTATCCAGTTCACGCATCCCGGCAATGCCTGATACCACGGTACAGAAAATAATCGGCGCGATGATCATTTTAATCAGCTTGATAAAGCCATCGCCGAGTGGTTTTAAGCTGACTGCCGTTTCAGGGTAAAAATAGCCCAGTAAAATGCCAAGCGTAATGGCCGCTAATACTTGAATGTAGAGATGTTGCTGCGGTTTTTTGCTGGATAGTATGGGCTGCATAGCGGATAGTTAGGGTTGATGGGAAGATAGTGCAAAGCCGGAAGCTGTTAGGCGCGAGCATTAAATAATATCCGAATGCACCCTACAGCGGCATATTATTAAATCTTCATTCCTTAGCGCATTCTATCCTATTGAAAGCACTCTTTTTACGCTTATTCCTGTATGGCTGACGAGGAGAATAAATTGTCACCATCATGATCTTTAAAATCATAGCGTATAACGGTTTCCTCGCTGTCATAGGTGACGGTTCCTTTACACTGTTGACCATCGAAGATATTTGCTTCTAGTGGCCAGAAGACAAATTCGCCAAGACCCAGTGTAAACAGATCACCTGCCAGATAAAGCAGAATCCGAGATTTTGATGCGGCGTGGTAGCCATCTTGAAATTCAAAGGTATCAATTTTATGATTATTTCTTTGATTGGTCATTTTGGGATAGCCCAGCGTTGCTATCGTTTCCGTGCGCGTATTGCCCAGTGTGACTTGTTTATAGTCCACGGGGTCTGGCGCATGAGCTGCTTGATAAATAGAACAACCATTTAGGAGCGTTGCTGTATAAGCCGTTAGCAGTAAGCATTTAAAAGTAGACATTTTTAATTATCCATAAGCGGGTGTAGATACACAGGTTTTACCTATGCCTGTAAAAAGGTGTGGTAACCATACAATCGATTCCTTGACAGTGTACCGCGTGTCCTTAAACAATATCAATGTGATCTTTGTCAGTATATGGGCTAACGCAATTGCCTTTATAGGCATTCACCCACACATAATAATGGCTGTTTGCCGGTAAATCGATAGAAAAATCAGTACGGTCATTCATTTCTAAACTATGCGGCGTTGCTTCGTCATAGGCTTGATAAGTGATGAGATACCGCGTACCCGCTAAGCGTGACCGGTTCCACGTTAAGCTGACGACATGGCCGTTAATGTTTTTTTGTACAATTGGTATTACGGGCACTTCTTGAGCAGAGCAAATTTTATCGGAAATATAGGGCTTATAATTTTTGGTACGTGTGAAAACGCCATATGTCCGATAAATAGAGCCGCAATCACGGCTATTTGAAAAACTGGTTATTCCAACTTGTTGCCAGGTTCCGCGCGCTGGATTTAAGACCATTAATGGTCCACCACTATCGCCCGGACAGGTATCCTTATCGCCATTTTGAAAGCCTGCGCACACCATGCTATTGATTATTTTGAAAGGCAGGAATAAATACTGTTTTTGGCAGTCACTGTTGCTGACAATGGGTAACTCTACTTTTTGTAAATTATTTGAAGCTTGGCGGTAAGATGAAGTCATTCCCCAGCCTAACGCTGTAGCAATATTACCAGCACTGTCTTGGTCGTTAAATTCTGAGAGAAGTTCAAGTGGCTCTAAATTAGAGGATTTGCTTAATTTGATTAATGCAATATCACCGTCCATTGATTCTGTAGTAAAAAACGAGTGATGCACCTCAATTCGATCAATGGCAATGCGTTCACCGCTGGTCGAATTTAATGCGGAGCGATTGAGGAGTATATCAAACAAATTTGCCGATAAAGGTTGATTGGTGTTCGCATCAAAAACACAATGCGCCGCAGTTAAAACCCAATTTTTGGCGATTAACGTTCCGCCGCACCGTAAATCGGACGAACCCTTGTTAGCTAATATCACCATCCACGGCCATTCTTGCGTACTGGACAATAGACCGTTGTGGATCTTAGCTTGGATAGGGTTTTCTGTGGCATGGATAGGGTGCGTAAATAATAACGCGATAAACAGCAACAGGATGACTCCGCTACGCTGGGAAAGCCTCGCGTCTTTTAATGACCCACGTTCAATAGTAGACGGTGCTCGTCTAAAAGATGCAAACAGTTGCGTTGCGTTAGCGTGGTGGTAAAAATAGACCATCGGAAATAAATAGCTCGTGTTCATAATTTACGCCTTGGTATTAAAAGATACCCAGTTTTTCTGCTACATCTACTGGTTAGAGTAGTCACTCTCATTAGCACGGTACGTTGATTACCCTGAATGGCAGCTTAATCAATGTACTAGAGCGCCAGAATAACACGACTATACGTAGTCTTACGGATAGTGATTTAAGGTAGAAGCCTTGATACTGTGATGTTTTTTGCAGTTATTTTAGTTTCAGTGCGGTTTAATCGGCTATATATTCAACGATTATTACGAACTTAAATTAAATAGCTTGGCAGGAGAGGGGCTTCCGTTCAGGGCAAACGCATTAAAAACACTTTAAAAACATGATAAAGGTCACTATATCACTGGGTATTTGCGAGAGCCCAAGTGAATTGCAGTATAGTCGAACATTTCTCCACCTTGAATGACCCAAGGATTGAGCGTAAGAAGCT
>JAPLRW010000227.1 GCA_026398935.1 Methylococcales bacterium | reverse complement strand
GCAGGTGCTACCGGAGCGACGGGTCTGACTGGGGCAACAGGCCCAGCAGGTGCTACCGGAGCGACGGGTCTGACTGGGGCAACAGGCCCAGCAGGTGCTACCGGAGCAACGGGTCCGGCTGGTGTAACCGGAACACCTTGTACCGTTAGCGTCTATGATCTCACGCCTACGCCAGTTCCTACTACTTCTTTGGATTATAGTACCAATAAATATATAGAAATTAATTACTTGGCACCTGTCAATACCCCCTGTAAAACATCTATTCAAATACCTAAAAATGCCAATAGCTTGAATGCTACAGCTTCTTTTGGTCCCAATTGTCTACACCCTGCTGCGGGAGAAAACCTCGTCGGCTGTGACTTTACTCGACCCGGAATCGACATTACCGCCTTAGCGTCAGGTGATTTACGGGGCATTAAAGCAATAGGTGCTCGATTTGATAATCTGGTTTTGTCCGGATTTGACCTTACTAATGCGAATTTAGTCACGGCGTCCCTACTGAACACCACTAACGCGACCACAAATTTTAGCTTTGCTGATTTTAATGGTGCAGACCTGACTAATGCAACATTTCAAAGCGGCAATTTAAGATTTGCCTCATTTACAGGTGCAAACTTAAATGGCGTAAATTTTGAAAATGCTAACCTTTGCGGGGCGCAATTTTCACTGACGTCAACGAATGGGGTTACGTCTATCGCAAAGAATCCAGCTATTATCTGGAATTCACATACGATTTGCCCTAATAATGAGCGTGCAGGACAAACAAGCACAGGTATCCCTGGCTGTTTTAATCAAAAACTCACGCCAGTGGAAGATTGTGACGCCTCATCACCTGCATTGCGATAAAGTGAAGCAAGACTTAAAATGGCGCTATCACCATAGCGTAGTTACCTAATAGGTTGATGCACACTTTTTAAATTAAACGCTACTCAGTTTAAAAAGAATGCCGTTTTTAGCGCGTTTTTTCTACACCAGATAACGCGCGTTGACTAGACTGTCGAGCTCATGCCGCTCAAGAAGCGTGGTGAGCCGCCGCATGATTTAAGTAGATTATAGATAATAAGCGCCTTCCAATAAACGTCACTATGGACAAAAGTGACGCCAATTACATAGGCCTAGAAAATATTCCCCGTAATATCTTGGTTTTATAAAAAATAAACCATCCGTAGATAGAGTCCATCGCTTGCTATTCCGCCAAAGCGACTATCGATGAAATTAAACCGGCGCGTATGATTCCGGTAAGGATCAATCGTTCTAAAAATACGTCCAGCTACAAACAATTTAAAGCTTTAGCAGAATAGTTTAGCTAACCGCTAGGCATTCCCAGCCGTTAGCTAAACGTTGCGACAAAACCAATACGGGGCGCACTAAAAAAATAAAAAGCCCTGCATTGAAACATTCTATATTTCACTCTAATAGGGAGGTTCCCCTTGCAATTTTCAAACGGATTTTTCATTCAATTTATTCGGTTAGCAGGCCCTTTTTGGCATTCTGAAAACAAGTCCACGATTCGTAGTCTGGCATTGGCTTTATTCATGCTCACCGTCATACAGATTGGTGTTGCAGTGGTTATCACAGAATGGAGTGCCGATCTTTTCAATGCACTGGAACAACGCTCAATGAGCGGGTTATTTATGCAGGTCGCGCTTATCATACTGATTTTTTTAATCAATATAGCCGTTACCACGGCTCACTTTAAAGTTAAGCGACGCTTACAACTTGACTGGCGCAGCTGGTTAACACACCATCTGATTGGTCAATGGATGAGCGATGGCCGCCATTATTTGGTTACGCATATTCAGGGAACACACGACAATCCCGATGGACGAATTGCTGAAGATATTCGTATTGCAACAGAATCAGCCATTGAACTTTGCCATTCCTTGATCTATTGCTCATTGGTGCTGATCAGTTTTTCTAAAATCCTATGGACGCTGTCTGGCACGGTTACGCTTAATCTACTATTCTTTGATATTTCCATTCGTGGGCATTTAGTCTGGCTGGCTATCATCTATGCGGCCTGCGCTTCCTCGTTGGGCTGGTGGCTGGGCAAACCTTTTACGCTAGCTACGGATGCTCGGCAAACCGTAGAGGCCAATTTCAGGTTTGGTCTGGTCACTGCACGAGAAAACTCTTTGGCAATTGCACTGGTGCATGGTGAAGCCAATGAGCAACGGCGGTTCATTGGGCTTTTTAAAAATATCGTTCACGCTTGGCAACGACAAACGCATACTTGGTCGCATTTATTTATGCTGACATCCGGTTATTCGGTGTTATCTATGGCATTTCCCATTCTGGTGTCCGCACCTCGCTATATTTTAGGGAGTATTTCGCTGGGCGCTTTAATGCAATCAGCTCAAGCATTCCAGCAAACAGCGGGCGCGCTGTCTTGGCCAGTTGATAATATGGCTAGAGTTGCAGAATGGCGCGCTTCAGCTGAACGGGTATTGGGACTGGTTAATGGACTGGATAAATTGGAACAGGAAATTGTCCGCCAAGATCCACATAGAATCCATTTAAAAAAAACCGAACAGGATGTTTTGCGTTTTTGTGACCTGTGTATTATCAGACTAGATGGGGTTGTGTGTGTGTCGGCGCTCAATGAGGAAATCAGATTAGGGGAACACGTATTGATTACTGGCAATGCCTTTACGGGTTCCAAAACATTCAAAGCGTTGGTTGGCTTATGGCCCTGGGGAAAAGGAACCATTGAGTTACCAAAAGATCCCATATTTTTTATGCCCCCGAGACCTTATCTGCCCACAGGAACATTACGGAGTGCTATCTGCTACCCCTCAACCCAAGTCGCCTATACCGAAACTGAATTGGCTGAGGCGTTGGAGCTGGTTAGCTTGGAAGACTTACAAGAACAACTTGACCATAATGATAACTGGGCTAACGCACTTTCTCGTGAACAACAGCAGCGTTTAGGCGTGGTGCGCGTATTGTTGCAAAAACCAAAATGGATCTTGCTACAAGAAGCGATGGACTCTCTGGATTCGTTATGCGAAATAAAGATGTTGCAATTAATCGCTAAAAAACTGCCTAATTCTGCGATATTGACGATCACTAATGAACCTTTAGCCGAGGCATTTCATAAACGCCGGATCGTATTATAAAGGGTGCCAATATGAGCATGCTAAAGCGCTAACCAGTAGCTTACTTTTTAACTGTGGGCAGACCCGTATTTTGACCGTTACCGCTTGATGCTTACCAAGGTTAGGGTCGCTTGAAAAAGGGCGTATTGAACATCCTGAATAATCGGCGTTTAAGCACCAAGCTAGCGGTTATGGTTACCTATGTTGCTTGGGGAAATTTAAAGACTACAACACCGCCGTTAATTTTATGACCGACGAAGAAACTAGAATAGACCCACGAAAAACGCAGGACATATCACCAGGAACGTTGCTACTGGGAACGTATATTGTAGATCGTCCGCTTGATGCAGGAGGTATGGCAAAAACCTATCTTACCCACCACAAAGAACTGAGTAATACTAAACATGTTATTAAGGTTATTAAAGCAGAATTCACCAGTAATTTAGCAAACGCTTTTGAACTGACGCATTCAGAAGCCGACAATAAATCAATTGCATTACTCAAACATGAAGCTGAGGCGTTACTCAGTATTCATCACGATGCCGTAGTTGGTTATCAAGGTTTTCAGAAAGATGATAAATACGGTCATTGTCTGATCATGGAATATGTGGAAGGACCATCCCTTAAAGACTATTTAAAACAAAAACCACTGACCATCACGCAATTTTGGCAATTGCGTAATCGGTTGGCGAGTGGATTAGCTGCCGCGCATGCTAAAGGCATTTTCCATAGGGACATATCGCCCGATAATGTGATCCTGCACGACGGTAAAATCGAAGAAGCTAAATTAATTGATTTTGGTATCGCAAAATGGCATAAGCCCTCTTCCGATGCAACCATTTTTGGTTCAGTATTTGTGGGTAAGTATGCTTACGCAGCGCCAGAACAACTTGACGGCGGTACAGTAGGTGCCTATTCAGATCTCTATAGCCTCGGACTGGTGTTGGCTGAGGCTATTATCGGCAAACGCTTGGATATGGGTAATTCGGAAGAGTCCGCAAAAAAAGCGCGTCGCTCAGTGCCAGATTTAAGGGACATCTCGGCAGCGTTACGACCACAATTTACCGCTATATTACAGCCAAAATCTTTAGATAGACCACAAAGCATGTCGGCATTATTACAACGCTGGCCTTATCCACCTAGCACTAAACGTTGGATAGGCACCTTAAATCGATGGTGGTTGGCTGGCTCGAGTGTTACTGCCATCATAATAGGCATTGGCTTATTACAATTCCTAGCAAAACAAGATTCCTTGAAAGTCGTGCAAAAACAGCAACAAGGCTACCTCAGTATTAATTCAACACCGGAAGGCGCTATTGTCTTGGCTAATGATGCGCTTGCCTTCATTGGCGTTACCCCTACAAATCGCGCGTATATTCCACCGGGACGTAATTCGCTCATTATCAGAAAAATGGGTTATGGCGATGAAAAATTATCACTGGAGATCGCGCCCGGTGAAGATAAGTCCGAACACGTCGCTTTGCACCCATTAGTTAAGTAGTCCTTATATATCAATCCCCATAGCAATAAGATTGAGGAAAATTTCCTTCAAAAATAGCTTATTTTGGTGCAAAAACCATTCATCTCTGTACATTTCTAGGGCATAGCTGCCACAACGCTGATGTTCTTCTAGCGTTATTAAGACCTGACTTCCTTTTCATAACATAAATAAGCCATTGTATTAAATGTAAAATATTTAATACAATGGCTTATTATAATTATTGGCACGGCTTATGCATTAATAATTACAGAGACTCCAATGCTGGGGTTGAAAATTCGCTCAACGCTGAGCACACCCGACAAAGACGTCGACTAAATCGTGATAAATCACGGTTTTGAGACGTTTTTTTTTGCCTAAAATAACGCTATTTAGAGAATTTATTATGAAAAAAATCGAATATTTGACGATTAAAAGACGGGTTACAGTGCTTGCATCCGTGGCAGCTTTTACCGCTTTAAGTTTTGCCGGTAGTGTAATGGCCGCTGAAAAACTGGAAAAAGAAAGCTTAAAACTGGGCTTTATCAAGCTAACCGACATGGCTCCGCTCGCCGTCGCCTTTGAAAAAGGCTATTTTGATGATGAAGGTCTTTCAGTACAAATTGAAGCGCAAGCAAACTGGAAAGTGTTGTTTGATCGGGTGGTCAGTGGCGAATTAGATGGTGCGCATATGTTAGCGCCATTGCCTTTAGGGGGTGTCATTGGTTTTGGTACTAAAGCAGATATTGTTAGCGCCTTCACGATGACCTTAAACGGCGATGCCATTACGGTTTCAAATGATGTTTGGAAACAGATGAAACCACAGATTCCAATGCAGGATGGCAAACCAGTGCATCCTATTAAAGCGGATACCTTAAAACCGATACTGGAAAAATATAAAGCAGAAGGCAAGCCATTTAATATGGCGATGACCTTTCCGGTGGGGTCGCATAATATGAAATTACGTTATTGGTTGGCGGCGGGCGGTATTCACCCAGGCTTTTATGCCCCCCCTCAAGATACTTCCGGTCAGATTGGGGCAGAAGCTATTTTATCCGTAACACCGCCACCACAAATGCCTGCAACTATGGATTCTGGCACTATCGTCGGTTACTGTGTCGGTGAACCATGGAACCAGCAAGCGGTATTTAAAGGTATCGGCGTACCGGTTATCAGTGACTATGAGCTAATGAAAAACAGTGCGGAAAAAATATTTGGCGTCAGTAAAGCGTGGGCGGATAAGAATCCTAATACCCACAAAGCCGTCATTAAGGCGTTGATTCGCGCGTCGATGTGGCTGGATGCTGAAGCCAATAAAAACCGTAATGAAGGCGTAGAAATGTTGTCACAAAAACAATACGTCGGCGCGGATTATGAGGTCATTGCCAATAGCATGAACGGTACGTTTGAATATGAAAAAGGCGATAAACGCCCGTTACCTGATTTCAATGTATTTTTCCGTCATAACGGCTCTTACCCCTATTACAGCGATGCCATTTGGAATTTGACACAAATGCGTCGCTGGGGACAAATTAATGAGGCGAAATCAGATGCTTGGTATCTTGAAACCGCTAAGAAAGTTTACCGTCCTGACATCTATATGGCTGCTGCTAAAGCGTTAATTGCCGAAGGAAAAGCTAAAGCCAGTGATTTCCCCAGCGATAGCGAAACCGGTATTAAACCCCCCAGCGCAGATTTTATTGATGGTATTTCGTTTGATGCAACTAAACCGAATGCCTATTTAAACAACTTTAAAATTGGTCTAAAAGACAAACAAGTCGTAAAAGGCGGCAAGGTAGTTGGTTAGGCACTAGCGCAATAATGTGTTGAATTTGGTGTGCATGGATGCACCC
Organism: Methylococcales bacterium; assembly: GCA_026398935.1. Classification (GTDB taxonomy): domain Bacteria; phylum Pseudomonadota; class Gammaproteobacteria; order Methylococcales; family Methylomonadaceae; genus SXIZ01. The sequence goes on along the minus strand of JAPLRW010000227.1, from coordinate 29,321 downwards.
ATTATTACAATCGGTAACAAACTTAGGGGTGGGTCATGCACAATCAAATTATTAAATATCTTAACATTACTGGTTTAACCTGGTTTGTGCCATTGGTAAAAATAGCCGCCGGGGAAAACGCCACACAACAGGCGCGGCAATTATTTTTAATCATGGGCGTACCGATTATTGCATTTATGCTCTTTTTGGGACTGTGGAGTTTTTCAGCCTCTAAAGTCAATACCAGTTTAGGTGCTATTCCTGGGCCAGTGGCTGTTTGGCACGAAGCGAACGGTTTATTGGATGAGCATTTTGCTGAACGAGCCAAAGAAGTTGACTATTACCAACGCCAAACAGAACGCAATGAAAAGAAACACGCAGAGGATCCTAGCGCAGACATTAAAGTACGCCCTTATAACGGTCAAGCAACCTATCTGGATAAAATTTTTACCAGCCTATATACCGTGTTTGCCGGTTTCGTGATCGCCTCAGTCATCGCTATTCCCTTGGGGCTGTTATGCGGCATGAATCCGGTATTTAATACCGCGCTAAATCCGCTGATTCAACTGTTTAAACCGGTATCACCGCTTGCGTGGCTGCCCATTGTTACTCTGGTGGTCAGTGCCGTCTATGTAACGACCGATGATTCCTGGTTTGAGAAATCATTTTTAACCTCCGCCATTACCGTTACGCTGTGTTCGCTGTGGCCAACACTGATTAATACGGCGGTTGGCGTGTCATCCATTGATAAAGATTTGGTGAATGTCGGTAAAGTGTTACGGCTGAACTGGAGTACGCAAATTAAGAAAATCATCTTACCCTCGGCATTACCGTATATTTTTACCGGTATGCGCTTGTCCTTAGGTGTGGGCTGGATGGTGTTAATTGCCGCGGAAATGTTGGCGCAAAACCCTGGGTTGGGTAAATTTGTCTGGGATGAGTTTCAAAATGGCAGCTCAAACTCATTGGGTAGAATTATGGTCGCGGTTTTTACCATTGGACTTATCGGCTTCATTTTGGATCGCATTATGCAATCCTTTCAAACCGTATTTTCTTTTGGAAAAACCCTTTAACACTGGAGTCGAAGATGAGCGCCGTCAACCTTAAAGTCGTGAATACTGTAAACAGCGGACTGCTGTCATCCTCAAATGATCCGTTTCAGCCGTTACTGGAATTAAAGGATGTCTGTAAAAGCTATGGTGAAGGAAAGAGCAAAACCTCTATCCTGAAAAATATTAACTTATCGGTACGTGAAGGTGAATTTATCGCCATTGTTGGCTTTTCGGGTAGTGGAAAAACCACACTGATTTCAACCATCGCCGGACTAATCCACGCGGACAGTGGTGAAGTCTTAAAGCAGGGTAAACCCATTACTGCACCAGGCCCTGATCGCGGCGTGGTATTTCAAAACTATTCCTTAATGCCGTGGTTGACCGTGTATGAAAATGTTGCGTTAGCGGTTGATGAGATTTTCAAAGACTGGTCTAGCAATGAGCGCCGCGCCCATACTGAAAAATATGTACGGATGGTTAATTTAGGCGCAGCAATGCATAAAAAACCCGCCGAGCTGTCAGGAGGTATGCGGCAACGCGTTAACGTAGCAAGAGCGTTGGCTGCAAATCCAGATATTTTATTATTGGATGAGCCCTTAAGTGCCTTAGATGCACTGACGCGTGGCAACTTACAAGATGAAATTTTATCCATCTGGGCGCAAGAAAAAAAGACGGTTATCCTCATCACCAATGATGTGGATGAAGCTATCTATATGGCTGATCGGGTTATCCCCCTGAATCCTGGGCCTGATGCCACCTTCGGCCCTGCGTTTAACATTACTATTGAGCGACCTCGCGACCGGACTGCGTTAAATCACAACACAGAATTTCAGCGCTTACGCGCGGAGATAACCCGTTATCTGATGGACATTGGTAGCGCAAAAACGCAACAGAGCATTGGCCGTGCTATCGTATTACCCTCAGTTCAGCCGAATACGCGCAATGCTTGGGAAATTGAAAAGTCAGTATTAAATATAGTTAAAACAGAAGTACCTTCGCCGCGTTATCTGGAGTTTTCACAGCTATCGAAAGTTTACCCCACCTCTGATGGCAATAGTACCGTAAAGGTGGTGGATGGTTTTGATCTGAAAATGAAGAAAGGCGAATTTATTTCCATCATCGGGCATTCCGGTTGTGGTAAATCGACTGTGTTGTCTATGACCGCTGGTTTAAACAGTATTTCAGAAGGTGTTATCATTTTGGATAACCGCGAAATAGACAGCGCCGGCCCTGATCGCGGTGTGGTATTTCAAGCACCCAGTTTATTTCCTTGGTTGACGGCGTTTGAAAACGTAACCTTAGGCGTGGATAAAGTGTATCCGCACGCTTCAAAATCAGAACGCGATGACATTGTTGAATATTATCTAACCCGTGTCGGTTTGGGTGATTCCTTGCGTAAAAAAGCGGGTGATATGTCCAATGGTATGCGGCAACGGGTCGGGATTGCGCGGGCATTTGCGTTATCACCCAAATTATTATTATTGGATGAACCGTTTGGTATGCTGGATTCCTTAACCCGTTGGGAATTGCAGGAAGTATTAATGGAAGTGTGGGATCGCACACAGGTGACCGCGATTATTGTCACGCATGATGTCGATGAAGCTATTTTGTTAGCTGACCGTGTGGTGATGATGACTAATGGGCCACATGCTAAAATCGGTAAAATTGAACACATTGATTTACCCAGACCACGCAGCCGTAAAGCACTACTGGCGCACCCAGATTACTATCAATATAGGGAAAGTATACTAAACTTCCTACATGAGTGTGATCATACGCATTAATTACAACATTAAGTATAGGTGATATTTAAATAATCATGCTACGCTCAATGTTAATTATAAAAGCTGTACCAGCACGGCCATCCGCATTGGGTGGTCAATGCCTCGCACTTCACACGCGTGCAGCACCTTCATTTCAATTTTTTAGCAGAGAATTCATATGCCATCAGAATATAAACACCTCATTATTACCGCCGTGCTTGGCCTGTCAGCCGTCAGTAGCCCCGTTTTCGCGGTGGGTGTAACGCAAGAAGTTGAAGACGCGCTAAATTTTTATCATTATGGCAAAAACGGCGCCGTTAAATTAGACCTTAATTACCGTTGGGAAAACGTCGATCAGGATATTGGCAAGCCACAAACCGCGAATGCGAATACGGCCCGTTTACGGTTAGGCTTACTCTCTCCGGTCTTTTACGGTTTACAAGGCTATGCTGAGTATGAAGGCAATCTGGCTATGCAGGAGGATTACAACAGTACGCGTAACGGCAATACCGGTTATTCGACGGTTGCCGACCCTGATCACAGTGAGCTTAATCAATTATGGGTTAATTATACCGGGATTGCTGACACGGAAATTAAGGGCGGACGGCAACGTATTAAATGGGATGATGACCGTTTTATTGGTAACGTGGGTTGGCGGCAAATGGAGCAAACCTATGACGCAGTGGTGTTAACCCATAAAAACCAACAGTTGTTTGGTTTAACGGTTAATGCTGGTTATATCGGTAACGTTAACACCTTTACCGCCACCACTGAAAACATCAATGCGCCCATTTTAAACCTGAATTACAAAGTAGGTGATTACGGTAATGCGGTAGCCTATGGTTATTGGCTGGATTACACCGAAAAAGAAAACTATGAAAAATCCAGTCAAACCTATGGTTTTCGGATGTCTAATTACCAGAAACCGGGGGATTCGCTCAAACTCACGGATAATTTTGGTGTCGTATATACCGCCGAGTACAGTAACCAACAAGATTATGGACACGGCCAAACCAATTATGAAGCCGATCGTTATAACGTAATGGGGGGTGTTACGGCTTATAATTTCACTGTTCAAGGTGCAATGGAGCAATTGGGTGGCGGAGGTCTTAATAAAACCTTTGATACACCTCTGGGTACCAACCATGCGTTTCAAGGCTGGGCAGATTTATTCTTAACCACGCCTGCTAACGGTATTCGCGACGTCTTTGGCACCCTAGTCGGACAATTTGAGGGGGGGAGTACCGTTGCAACGTTCGTTTATCATGACTATCACGACGATACATCCAGCGTGCATTATGGCAAGGAATATGATGCGCAAGTGCTGAAAAAATTCGGTAAACATTATTCGTTATTAGCGAAATATGCGTTTTACGATGCGGATAAGATAGGTACTGATACCCAAAAAATATGGTTACAAGGCAATATTAGCTTTTAAGTACGTTTAAACTCACCCCTAATGCACCAAAACAAGCTGCTCAGCGTTTTTTTGGTGCATTTTACGATCCATGCCTAATAAAATAGGCACTATTTCAAAGCGATCTATACGCAATCCGCTAAAAATAAGCTTTTTTGCACCTAAAAAAACATGGCATACATTGTGCGTCGTTATTTCTATCATTCATTGTTAGGAATACATCTATGTCACATCAACGTCTTAATCTGTTTTCATTCTCAGGAAAAACCAAGATACTCCACATGACGTGGATGGCTTTTTTTATCACCTTTGTGATCTGGTTTAGTCATGCGCCGTTAATGATGATGATTGCACAGAGTTTGGGACTGGATAAGTCACAGATTAAAACCATTCTTATTTTAAATGTTGCGCTAACCATTCCTGCCCGCATTATCATTGGCATACTGGTGGATAAATTCGGCCCTAAACGTACCTATTCTGCACTGTTAGCCGCTGGTAGTCTGCCGTGCTTTATGTTCGCTTTCGCCACTAGCTTTGAACAATTAGCCTTGGCACGTTTTTTATCGGGCTTTATTGGTGCGGGTTTTGTTATTGGCATACGCATGGTCGGTGAATGGTTTCCAGCGAAACAAGTCGGTATTGCAGAAGGTATTTATGGGGGCTGGGGAAATTTTGGCTCCGCCGCTGCGGCAGGTACGTTACCATTATTGGCCTTGGCTTTTGGTGGCGCTAACGGCTGGCGTTATGCCATTGCCTCAACCGGGGTTATTGCGCTGATTTATTCGGTCATTTATTTTTTAAACGTATCCGATACCCCCAAAGGTTCAACCTATTTTAAACCCAAAAAAGCCGGGGCTATGGAAGTAACCAGTAAAGGCGATAGGACTTTTTACATTTTAATGACCTTGCCTTTATATGCCACATTGAGTTTATTAACCTGGAAGCTGTCTTCTGCTGCCTCAGCAAACCTGTTATCCATGCCCGTTGCGCTGAGTCTTTATGTCGGTATTTGGCTGATGTATTTTTACAATGTCGCTAAAATCATTCACGTTAATAAAGAACATTTGCAACAACCGATAGCAGCTATCCATCAGTATAAATTTAAACAAGTGGCTATTCTGGATTTGGCTTACTTCATTACCTTTGGTTCGGAACTTGCCGTGGTATCGATGTTACCGCTGTATTTCTTTGAAATTTTCCACGAATCGCAAGGCATTACAATGGTGCAGGCGGGATTATTGGGTGGCAGTTTCGCATTTATCAATTTAATTGCACGACCCATGGGGGGTTGGCTCAGTGATAAGTTTGGTCGTAAATTATCGTTAAGTACCTTTGTGCTAGGGTTGTCGCTAGGCTATTTTGGCATGTCACAGATTAACGCCGAATGGTCAATTGCTTTAGCGGTATTGCTAACCATGGCCTGTTCCTGTTTTGTATCGGCGGGTTGCGGCGCGGTTTACGCCATTGTTCCTTTGATTAAACGCCGCATGACGGGGCAAATTGCCGGTATGGTCGGTGCCTATGGTAATGTCGGCGGGGTTCTGTTTTTAACGGTATTGTCATTTGTTACGCCGGAAATGTTTTTTATTGTGCTGGGTGCAGCTGCATTGGTAATTTTAATGGCGGTGCAATTTATTGACGAACCTAAAGGACATATGGCTGAAATTCAGGAAGATGGCTCGGTGGAAATGATTGAATTGCATTAATGAATAATATCTATGCAAATAAAAAGTGCGCTAGGCGTAGCAATGAACGAACGATTACGAGGAGCATCACATGACAATATCGAGAATATTTGACAGCAGGAATTTTTTTCAACCGACTGATGACAAGGAGCCAATTCGCTCTATAGTAACCCAGTCTAAGGATGCAACGGTGGTGGCTTGGCATATTAAGAAAGGGCAGAAAATTGCGTTGCACATGCATCCAAACGGACAAGATACCTGGACTATTTTAGCCGGTAAAGGCCATTATTATCTAAATAGCCATGATGCTAGCCAAGCCATTAAAGCGGGCGATATAGTCATAGCACATAGTGGTGAAGTACACGGTGTTTTGAATAACGATACGGAACCGTTGGTGTTTATTTCAGTCGTATCACCTGCTGATGCGGGACATCAACTTGTCTAATCAAGCACTTAACGTCATTATTCATCACGCCAGCAACAAAGGCATTAAACCCGATAATGAAGACTTTGTTGGGGCAATTATTCCTGATGGCACAGCGCTGATTCATAAAGGCATCACTGCCGCTATTGCCGATGGCATGAGCGGCAGTGATGCGGGGCAGCAAGCCAGTCAGTGCTGTGTGGTGAGTTTTCTAACTGATTACTACAGTACACCCGACTCGTGGTCAGTCAAACAAGCGGGGCAAAAGATACTTTCTGCCACTAACTCTTGGTTGTATAGCCAAGGACACATCCGTTATGGCTCAAGCAAGGGCATGGTTAGTACCTTAAGTATCATCGTTTTAAAATCAGCCACCGCACACATTTTTCATATTGGTGACTCACGAATTTACCGCCTACGCAAAGGTAATGTTGAACAAATCACCCGCGATCATCGCGTCTGGATTTCAGAAGAAAAAAACTACCTCAACCGCGCCATGGGGATAGAGCCACGACTGGAAGTTGATTACCATGCATTGCCATTGGCCAGAGGGGATGTGTTTTTAATGACTACCGATGGCGTCCATGATTTTGTAGACGAAAAATCGCTTAAAAATCTGTTGCTCGATAACACTGATTTAGCAGAAACCGCCGAGAAAATCGTGCAACTGGCGATAAGCCTGCACAGTGATGATAACCTCACCTGTCAGATTATTCAGGTGGATGCATTGCCTGAGGCGAAAGAAGATGAAATTCTGCGCCGTCACGCCAACCTGCCCTTCCCGCCGCCGTTAGAGCCGGGCATGATGCTGGATGGTTACCGTATAGCAGCGGAATTACACGCTAGTAAACGCACGCAAGTCTATAAGGCTTACGATACTAAAACTGCTCAAACCGTTATTATCAAAGCACCGTCGATCCTGTTTGATGATGATACCTATTACATTGAACATTTTTTGCATGAAGAGTGGGCAGGTAAGCGCATTAATCATGACAATGTTCTAAAGGTACTCAGTACCGACCGGGAAAAAAGCTGCATTTATTATGTAACTGAATTTTTGGCGGGTCAAACCCTTAGAGAATGGATGGATCAACACCCCAAAGCTGACATCGACGTTAGCCGAAAAATGGTGCAACAGATTGCCAAAGGCTTACGTGCCTTTCATCGTATGGAGATGCTGCATCAAGATTTGAAACCTGAAAATATCATGTTCGATGCACAAGGCGTGCTTAAAATCATCGATTTCGGCTCGGTGAAAATTGCCGGTATTACCGAGATTACGCCACTCAGTGACAGTAACCAAGAAAATGTACTTGGTACGTTAAATTACAGCGCACCGGAATACCATTTAGGTCAACGTGGCAGCGTAAAGTCTGATCAATTTTCACTGGCAGTGATCTTGTATGAGTTGCTAAATGGCGCACTGCCTTTTGGGCAAGACATTCCCGAAAAACCGGACGCGGCTAATCTGGCTAAACTGCAGTATGTGCCGAGTTTTCATTGCAATGTCATGGTGCCACTCTGGATTGATGGCGCATTAAAAAAAGCCACAGCGGTTAATCCAGCGCTACGCTATGATGAATTGTCCGAGTTTTTACATGATTTATCTGTTCCAAATCCTCAATTTTTAAATACCCAAGCAACCATACCGCTGATAGAGCGCAATCCTCTGCTGTTCTGGAAGTGTTTATCGGCGCTTTTGTTCATTAGTAACGTGATCTTGGCGTATTGTTTGGCGTGAAGTTTTATTGCCATGCAACATAGCGCTAAGTTAGTGCGTTAAACTTTTTTCACCGCTAGTGTTGCCCTATTTTGATGCGGTTTTTTAGTTTAAGCACATTGGTTTTTTAGATAAAAGCATTAGAGAGTACGCTTTAATGAAGTGGCACGGTGCTTGCTATATTTAATTAAGCAGCCTTAACGTCATCGAGATTACACATGAGTAACAAACAAAAATTGGTCGTCATTGGCAACGGCATGGTCGGTCAGTACTTTTTAGCGGGCTTGGTTAATCAGTCAATTAGAGACGCGTTTGAAATAATCACTTTTTGCGAAGAACCCAGACCCGCTTATGATCGCGTACATTTATCGGCTTTTTTCTCTGGCAAAACCGCTGAAGAATTGTCTATGGTTAGCGCCGATTTTTTTGAGCAACATGCGATTACCTTACACTTAAATGATAAGGCCGCGCATATCGACCGAGAAAATAAAACCGTTACCTCAGCTAAAGGTATCCATGTTCAATACGATAAGCTAATACTGGCCACCGGATCATACCCTTTTGTACCGCCAGTACCGGGACATGATCGCCGTAACTGCTTGGTTTACCGTACTATTGAAGACTTAGAAGCCATGGCGGCAGCGGCAAAAACCAGTAAAGTCGGCGTGGTAGTTGGCGGTGGCTTGTTAGGCTTGGAAGCGGCGAAAGCACTGGTGGACTTAGGCTTAGAAACGCATGTGGTGGAATTTGCTCCGCGCTTAATGGCGGTGCAATTGGATGAAGCGGGTGGCGCGATGTTACGCCGCAAAATTGAAGACTTAGGCGTTATTGTTCATACCGGTAAAAATACCAGTATCATTACCGATGGCGAGCAGTGCGTACACAAAATGTGTTTCGCGGATGGTGAGGAATTAGAAACCGATGTTGTCTTGTTTTCTGCAGGCATTCGTCCGCGCGATGATATTGCCAGAGGTTGCGATTTAGCGGTTGGGCCACGTGGCGGTATTGTGATTGATAATAGCTGTAAAACCTCCGATCCGGATATTTATGCTATCGGTGAATGCGCTTTGTGGAATGGGATGATTTTCGGGCTGGTCGCACCGGGCTACGCCATGGCACGTACGGTGATTGCTGATCTAGCGGGAAATGTCGCAAGCTTTACGGGTGCTGACATGAGTACCAAGTTGAAATTAATGGGGGTTGATGTCGCCAGTATTGGTGATGCTCACGCTAAAACGCCGGGAGCCATGGTGTATACCTACCAAAATGGTGCCAGCGAAGTGTATAAACGCTTAGTCGTCAGTCAGGATAAAAAATACTTATTAGGGGCGGTCTTAGTCGGGGATGCCTCCGGCTATGGTACGTTATTACAATACTATTTAAACAGTATTGAATTACCGGAAAACCCGGACGCACTGATTTTGCCTGCACGGTCAGATGAATCGGTAGGCTTAGGAGCAGATGCTCTGCCTATGGCGGCACAAATTTGTTCTTGTTACGATGTTACCAAGGGCGCTATCTGTCAGGCGATTGAAGCAGGTTGCACCACTTTTGGTGGATTAAAAGCAGAAACCAAAGCCGCAACGGGTTGTGGTGGCTGCGCGGCCTTGCTTAAATCGGTGATGAACTCAGAGCTGTCAAAACAAGGCTTTGTGGTCAATACGGATATATGTGAACACTTTGCCTATACGCGACAAGATCTATACAACCTGATCATGGTTGAACACATCAAAACCTTTGACGAATTACTGGAAAAACACGGTAAAGGCCGGGGTTGCGAAATTTGCAAACCAGCGGTTGGTTCTATTCTGGCATCGCAATGGAATGCGTACATTCTGTCCAATGAACACCTTGGCTTGCAAGACACCAATGATACCTTTTTGGCGAACATGCAAAAAGACGGTACCTATTCCGTCGTACCGCGCATTGCTGGCGGCGAAATAAGCCCAGATATGCTGATAGCTATTGGTCAGGTCGGTAAGAAATATAAACTGTATACCAAAATTACCGGCGGCCAGCGCGTGGATTTATTTGGCGCACGGGTTGACCAATTACCGTTAATCTGGAAAGAACTGATTGATGCCGGCTTTGAATCCGGTCACGCCTATGGCAAATCTTTACGCACCGTCAAATCCTGCGTCGGCAGCACTTGGTGTCGTTACGGCGTTGATGACAGCGTTGGTTTGGCAATAGAACTGGAGAACCGTTATAAAGGCTTACGCTCACCGCATAAAATCAAATTCGCCGTGTCAGGGTGTACCCGCGAATGTGCCGAAGCACAGAGTAAAGATGTCGGCATCATTGCCACCGAATCCGGCTGGAATTTGTATGTCTGCGGCAATGGTGGTATGAAACCCCGTCATGCAGATTTATTTGCTACCGGTCTGGATAAGGAAACCCTGATTAAAACCATTGACCGCTTTCTGTCGTTTTATGTGCGTACCGCAGATCGTCTGCAACGGACATCCGTCTGGATGGAAAATATGGAAGGTGGCTTGGATTACCTGAAATCGGTGGTGATTAATGACAAACTGGGGCTGTGTGAACAACTGGATCAACAAATGCAGAACGTCATTGATACCTATCAATGTGAATGGAAAACCACTATTGCTGATGAAGCCAAACTCAAACGTTTTCGGCACTTTATTAACAGTGACCAACCGGATGATCAAGTGGTTTTTGTCGAAGAGCGCGGCCAACTGCGTCCGGCTGATGAGGAAGAGCGTAAACATTTTAAATTGGTGGAGATGGTCTAATGACTCAGTGGCAAAAGGTATGTAGCGTCGATGATTTACAACCAAACTCAGGGATATGTGTGCTGATTGCTGATCAGCAAGTAGCCATTTTTTATATGCCAAAAGAAGGCGCTATTTATGCCATTAATAATTACGATCCGTTTGGTAAGGCTAATGTCTTATCCCGTGGGCTGTGCGGCGATATTAACGGTCAACCTGTTGTAGCATCGCCGTTATACAAACAACATTTTAATCTGCAAAGCGGCGTTTGCCTTGAAGATGAGACCGTTAGCGTACGCGTCTATCCTATTCGCATAGACAACGGCAGTGTGCAAGTTAGTTTGGTGGAGTTAGTATCATGAGTTATCAGTATTTTATTGTTGATGTATTTACCAAACAGATTTTTAACGGTGCGCAGATTGCGGTTTTTCCGCATGCCGAGGGGTTAAATGTCCAACAAATGCAATTGGTTGCCCGTGAACTGAATTTAACCGAAACCGTATTTGTCTTTCACAAAAAAGACAGCTTGACGAATAGGCGTATGCGTATTTTTTCACCTAAAGCTGAAATTATGTTCGCAGGTCACCCCATCATCGCCACGGCTTATGTGTTAGCCAGTTGTGGCGATATTGTGTTGAATGAGAAATTTACCCCCATAGTATTCGAACAAAACAGCGGCTTGATCAATGCCACGATTAGCAACGATGAGGGTAAGCCGGGGTTTATTCAATTTACCGGTAAAGTATCGCCCATTGTGGATCGATTTGCGCCGCCCAATGGTGAGTTAGCCAGCTTTTTATCCATTCCTGAAGCACAGATTGATACTAAAAAATACAGTACGCGCTTAGTGTCTTGTGGCTTTCCTTATCTGATTGTACCGGTTTACACGTACGAAACGGTTAGATCGGCGCGTTTTAATTTTCAGGCATGGAGTCAATCCATCGCCCCACAAACCGCCGCACAAGAAATACTCTTGTTTTCTGCCAAAACGCCTTTTCATGACGCCGATTTTAACGCCCGCTTACTAGGCCCTAATATCGGTCTACATGACGATCCACCCGTAGGAACTGCGATGCCTGCCTTTGCGGCGTATTTATGTTCCTTTGAGCATCTGCAAAAAGGCACGTATACTTTTTCTGTTGATCGTGGTGATACCAAAAATCGCCGCAGCCTGATTAATCTGGAGATGGATCATAAACGTGAAGCCGACTTGACCTTCAGAATCGGCGGTGAAGCGGTTATGGTGGCAGAAGGACGTATGACTATTCCCCATGTGTAGCCACCGCTACGCACAATGCGTCTTATTCAACAGGTAGACGATGCCTCCCGTACACATTCTATTTAGGATAATCCGTTGCACATGAAACCACGTTTAGTCGTCATTGGTAATGGTATGGCCGGTATGCGGACGATTGAAGAGCAGCTGTTAAGTGCGCCTGATCAATATGCAATTACCGTCTTTGGTGCAGAGCCACACGGTAATTACAATCGCATTATGTTATCGGCCGTGTTGTGCGGTGATAAGACCTTGGAAGACATCGTGATTAATGACCGGCAGTGGTATGTAGATAATGGCATACGTCTATTTGCCGGAGAAGAAAAAACTGTGATGCGCATTGACCGAAAAAACCGCACCGTCATCGCTCTGGACGGCACGGTGGCAACCTATGATCGCTTACTCATTGCAACGGGCTCCAAAGCCATTATACCAGCGATCCCCGGTAACGATTTGGCGGGCGTGATCAGTTTTCGTGACATTGTCGATGTTAACAAAATGCTGGAATACGCAGCACACAGCCAAAAAGCAGTCATATTAGGGGGTGGCTTATTGGGTCTGGAAGCCGCGAATGGATTAGCACTACGGGGCATGCAAGTGACTGTCATTCATAACCACAACGTATTACTGAATCGCCAGCTCGACCAGCATGCCGCCGCACTGTTACAAGCAGAATTAGAGCAAAGAGGCATAAAATTCAAAATGGCCGCCAAGCTTAATGCATTATTAGGGGATGCTGACGCGCATATCCGCGCGGTTACTTTTGCCGATGGCAGTGAACTCGCGTGTGATCTGTTTATTGCGGCCATTGGCGTACAACCTAATATGGCCTTAGCGCAAGCCGCAGGTTTGTATTGTGAACGCGGCATCGTGGTCAACGATACACTGCAAACTTACGATCCAATTATTTATGCCGTCGGTGAATGTATTCAACACCGCGGGCAAACTTTCGGATTGGTTGCGCCGTTGTTTGAACAAGCGAAAGTGTGTGCGAATCATTTAAGCGAGCACGGTGTCGCTGAATATGTCACCTTGCCAACAGCGACAAAGCTCAAAGTCACCGGTATTCATCTATTTTCCGTCGGTGACTTTCACGGCGATGCCAATGCTGAAATCCTGCATTTTACAGATACCGCATTAGGCATTTATAAAAAATTAGTCATTAGTGCTAACCGATTAATCGGGGCGGTGTTATACGGCGATACCGCTGATGGGGCTTGGTATCAGGAGCTATTAGAGCAAAAAGTTAATATCGCTGACATAAGAAATGTACTAATTTTTGGTAAGGCTCATGTTTAACAGCATACAAACCACCTGCCCTTATTGTGGCGTAGGCTGCGGTATCAGCGCACAAGTGAGTGAACAAGAGCACCGTGTTACGATAAAAGGCGACACGTCACACCCCGCTAATTTTGGTCGCCTGTGTTCCAAAGGTTCTGCGCTGGGGGATACGGTGGCACTAACTGATCGGCTGCTACAGCCATCCGTGTACGGTACAACAAGTAGCTGGACGGACGCATTGGATGTGGTTGCGGATAGATTCAGACGCACCATTGCTACTTACGGCGCCGATTCGGTGGCTATTTACGGCTCTGGGCAACTGTTAACCGAAGACTATTATGTGGCCAATAAGCTCATGAAAGGCTTTATCGGCAGTGGCAATATGGATACTAATAGCCGCTTGTGCATGTCATCTTCGGTATCGGGTCATCGACGGGCATTTGGCACGGATACCGTACCCGGTTGCTATGAAGATTTTGAACAGGCCGAACTGATTGTCTTAATCGGATCAAACGCGGCATGGTGTCATCCCGTTATTTTTCAACGGATACGCGCGGCAAAAGAGCAGAATCCAGCGTTAAAAATTGTGGTTATAGATCCCCGTAACACGGCCAGCTGCGACATTGCGGATTTGCACTTACCGATTGCCAGTGGACGAGATGCTATTCTGTTCAACGGCCTGTTACAGCACCTTCATCAACAGCACGCTATCAATCATAGCTATATTTCTGAGCATACCGAAGGCTTTACGGCGGCACTGGATACAGCAAGCGATACCCTTGAGCAAGTCGCCGAGCAATGTCGCTTAGACAAGGAAGCGGTGGGGCAGTTTTATGACTGGTTTACGCACATTGATAAGGTCATGAGTCTGTACAGTCAAGGTATAAACCAATCCTCCTCCGGCACTGACAAGGTAAATGCCATTATCAATTGCCACTTGGCAACGGGTAGAATTGGCAAACCGGGCATGGGGCCTTTTTCACTCACAGGACAACCCAATGCCATGGGGGGGCGCGAAGTAGGCGGTTTAGCCAATCAACTGGCGGCGCACATGGATTTTTCCAACGCCGAGGATATAGACCGCGTGGCACGTTTTTGGAGCAGTCCATCGATTGCTAAAAAACCGGGACTGGCGGCAGTAGAGCTATTCGATGCAATTGCTGACGGCAGTGTTAAAGCGGTTTGGATTATGGGCACTAATCCCGTGGTGTCCATGCCCAATGCCGACAAAGTAAAGCAGGCGTTGCAGCGCTGTGCGTTTGTAGTGGTGTCTGATTGTATTGCCAACACCGATACTACCGCGCTAGCGCATGTGCTGTTACCCGCACAAGGTTGGAGTGAAAAAGACGGTACGGTAACTAACTCTGAGCGCCGTATTTCAAGGCAGCGCGCGCTATTTAAACCCGCGGGTGAGGCGCAACCGGATTGGTGGATACTGACACAAGTAGCAAGACGCTTGGGTTTTGTTAAAGCATTTACTTATGAACGTCCCGTGGACATTTTCCGCGAACATGCGGCACTGTCTGGCTTTGAAAATAACGGACAGCGTGATTTTGATATTTCAGCCTTTGCCACAATCACCGCACACGATTATGAGCAATTGCAACCCACGCAATGGCCAGTGAATACCGCTCATCCGCAAGGAACAACACGGTTATTTGCCGATGGGCGTTTTTTTACTCCGTCTGGTAAAGCACAGTTTATCGCTATCACGCCCCGCTTACCCGTGAATACTCCAGACACTAATTACCCGTTGGTGTTAAATACCGGACGTTTACGTGATCAATGGCACACCATGACACGCACAGCACTGGCCACTAAACTCAATCCGCATAAGCCGGAACCATTTGTAGAGATCCATCCCGCCGATGCTGCACGTTACGGCTTATTAGCCGATGGTTTAGCGACCATTAACAGCGCATGGGGGAAAATGCTGGCACGCGTACAGATAACCGAAACACAGCAGCGGGGTAATATATTTGTACCTATGCATTGGACGGATCAATATGCCAGCCAAGGGCGCATGGGGACACTGGTTAATCCGGTTGTTGATCCACTCTCCAAGCAACCGGAAAGTAAACACACGCCCGTTAATATCTGCGCTTATCAGCCCGCTTGGATTGGATTTGTACTGTCAAGACAAGCATTGGTATTAAGCAATACCGACTATTGGATAAAAATTAACGCCGAACAAGTTTATCGTTACGAACTGGCGGGAGAAACCCTTGCCACTGAGTGGCTGGTGTGGGGGAAAAAAATGCTCAACAGCGTCGAAGATGATGATTCCAACTGGCAAATTTATCAGGATAGCCGTAAAGGTCAGTATCGCCTTGCCAAAATTGTGGCGCATCAGCTAGAGAGCGTTCTCTTTATCAGCATCCAAGATAATTCCTCTGCCGCTAAAGAATACGTAAAGACCACTAATACAGAAACAGTTTGCGACGAGGTACAGGACGTACCGAATGCAGGAAATGCAGGAGCAATTTCCGGCGAGGTACAGGACGTACCGAATGCAGGAAATGCAGGAGCAATTTTTTGTGACCGACACTGGTTAAGCAGTTTATTTATAAAAGCCACATTGTCCCCAGCAGAACGAAAATCGTTGTTGCTAGGCGTTCCTCCTGCAGGTACGCCAGACATTGGTACGATTGTTTGCGCCTGCTTTAATGTTGGTGCGAAAACCATTAGTGCAGCCATTAAAGCGCACGGACTTAAAACCCATCAAGAGGTGGGTCAATGCCTTAAAGCTGGAACCAATTGCGGATCGTGTATACCAGAGATAAAAGCATTATTGTAATGACACTGACTAAACTACAACCTGATTCTATAGGTATTGTGATCTATATATCAAATAGTTATTTTAGATGATACGCCATAATTGAACGGCGTTTCCTGTCTATTTTTCCTTGTTGTATTGAGCATTTACAGCGTAAATCTCCTTGATATATTTGATAATACACCATTGTAAAATAGTATAAACGGTATATACTGTTTATTCGTCTAATTAATTAAGAGTAAATCATCATGACTACCAAAAAACCAACGACTAAAAAAATAGTCACCAAACCCGCCGACGTTGAATTAGCCATAGAACCCGTAATACAGCAAGCAGCCCCAGAATGCCCTGAAAAAGAAGTTGAAATTTCTGCTAAAAAGAACAAGCACGGTAAAACAAAAGTAATCCGTGACAGTTTTTCATTTCCAGAAGTGGATTACTTAAAAATTTTAGAACTTAAAAAACTCTGCTTGGCAGAGGGCGTGCATGTTAAAAAAGGCGAATTACTTCGCGCGGGTCTGCAATTACTGTCAGAATTAGACTTGGCTGAACTAAAAAAAGCCGTTCAACGCGTTGAAAAAGTTAAAACAGGCCGCCCAAAATCTTAAACATTAAGCGATACACATGGGTCTGTTAAGCATAAATAGCGGCATATTGGTGATGGTAGACTGTAAAGAATTAAACCACTTCATTGACTTGTCATAAGGTTGTCAAAAAGCAACGTTATACTGTGCGACTATGAAAAAAGTTAAAATTAAAAAGCATAAGCTGCTGCTTAGACTGTTAACCTTGGAAGATTACGATAATATCGCGATTTTAATGGAGCATGTTTATGGTAATTTGGGGGGGGCCTGGAAAAAAGACCAGTACATTTCTCAAATTACCCGCTTTCCACAAGGACAGATTGTCATTGAAGATAATGGTCAACTCATAGCGGCAGCGTTGAGTATGATCGTCGATTATAATCGCTTTGGCGACGTGCATACCTACGCTCAAATTACGGGCGATGGCTATTTGACCCACCATGACCCACTGGGTGATACGCTGTATGGTGTGGACATTTTTGTGCATCCAAAGTATCGCGGGTTACGCTTGGGACGAAGGTTGTATGATGCGCGCAAAGAATTATGCCGCAACTTGAATCTTCGCCGCTTTATAGCAGGGGGACGGATTCCCGGCTACGCGGCGTACGCTGAAAATTTCACACCACTACGTTACATCGAAGAAGTCAAAAATCGTGAGATTTTTGATCCTGTGCTGTCATTTCAACTCGCCAATGGCTTCCATGTACGCAAACTGCTCACTGGCTATCTTCCTGTAGATGCTGATTCTAAAGGCTTTGCTACACTACTGGAATGGGTTAATCTGGATTATGTCGATAAAGTCCCCTCAATTGGTGGTGCCAAAACCATTATCCGTTTAGGGGTTGTGCAATGGCAGATGCGAACATTGACCAGCGTCGAAGAATTACTTAAGCATGCTGAGTTTTTTATCGATGCAGTAGCGGGCTATCAGGCTGACTTTGTACTCTTTCCCGAATACATGAGCGCGCCACTGATGGGCTTGTTTAACGATAAAAACCCACCCGATGCCATTCGCGCCTTGGCCAGTTTCAGCAGTGAGATTCGCAATGGCTTACTCCAAATGGCCATGTCTTACAATATCAATATTATTGCTGGTTCTTTACCGGAATACAGTGCGCATGAGCTTTATAATGTGTCTTGGCTATTAAGACGAGATGGCACATTTGAAGCCCAATACAAAATTCACGTTACTATTGATGAAGTCAGTTGTTGGGGCGTTAAAGGCGGTGACGCGTTAAAAGTATTCGACACCGATTGCGGCAAGATTGCCGTATTGATTTGCTATGATTCGGAGTTTCCGGAATTAGCGCGGCTAGCAACCTTGCAGGGTGCGCAAATTCTTTTTGTGCCCTTTTGGACGGATACCAGAAATGCTTATCAACGGGTACGGTATTGTTCGCAAGCCAGGGCGATTGAAAATGAATGTTTTGTCGCAATTACGGGCAGCGTCGGGAACCTACCCCATGCAGAAAACATGGACATCCAATACGCACAAGCAGCCATTTTTAGCCCCAGTGATTTCTCATTTCCACACGATGCTATATTAGCAGAAGCAACACCCAATACGGAAATGACGCTGATTGCTGATGTTAATTTGGATTTATTAAGACAAGTACGTACGCGCGGTGCTGCGCGAAATCTCGCCAATAGACGCCCAGATTTATATCGCTTAGAGTGGTTTTAAACACCAGCACTTAGAACTAAAGGCCAAGGAAAACACCCTACACTGAGAGCAAGTGTAGGGTTCATTGATTACTATCAGACAGGATCAAGTCTTGAAACGGCCACTTTGACTATATCGATTAATGCCGCGCCATCTTGCTGACCATACAGGATAAGTTCACGGCGCATTCTAGGATCCCAAGACCTTTCTATATGATTTCTCACCCCTTCAGCGGCGATGTCTTTATCGCTTTCAGCATTAAAGAATTGACCAATATCATTGGCCATTTTAATCAGTCGTTCAATTTTCATGATAAATCGTTATTGAATTAAAGTAATATTTTGGGGGTGCGTTAAGCGATAATGATGTGTATAAACCACATACCGCTCATCTCGCGCGAAACCAATTAAGGTCAGTCCTGATTGTTCGGCTAAACGTATTGCTAAGCCAGTTGGTGCAGAAATCGCTGCTAATAATGTAATGCCTACTGCCGTGGCTTTTTGAACCATTTCATAACTTGCGCGGCTGGTGACGATAACAAAGCCGGTACTGAAATCCGTTTTATTACGCACCAATAAGCCGATTAATTTATCCAAGGCATTATGGCGACCGACGTCTTCACGTAGCGCGATAAGACCCTGACCGGGTACAGCCCAAGCCGCAGCATGTACAGACCCAGTTAATTGATTAAGCTGTTGCCGTTGTTTAATATCCGCCACGGCAGCCAGTAACTCAGTGGCCTCTAGGGATAATTCACCGTTTACAGGCTTCGGTTCACGAATCGCTTGTTGTAAGGTACTCGCACCACATAACCCGCAACCGGTACGCCCAGTTAAATTACGCCCCTTATCAGCCAAACAAGAAAACCGTTCGGGAGGAATCTTGCACTGCATTTCAATACCATTTGAACGATTATAGCGTTTTACCGATAATAGCTCTTGTGCATTACCAATGATCCCTTCCGTCACACTGAAGCCTAGAACAAACTCCTCCAAATTAGTCGGCGTTGCCAACATGACTACATGTGGAATGCCATTATAAACCAGCGAAACGGGTACTTCTTCGGCAATATAATCCTGTTGTTGCGAGCGCTCTGAACCGTGCCAACATTCAACCATACTTTGTTGATAACTGGGCCAGCCCAAATCCAGAGCGAGTGACTCCATAATAGCATTGCTGCTAATCATTACCTGCGCTCTGTGCTAGCAACTCCAGTTGATCTTCTGAAAAAGCCTGATAATTATTTTGCCATTCAGAGGGTTGGCTCACTTTCATTACCTGCACCGCCGTTACCTTGTATTCAGGGCAATTGGTCGCCCAATCGGAATTATCGGTGGTAATAACGTTTGCACCAGACTCTGGAAAATGAAAAGTGGTATAAACCACACCCGGCTGTACACGCTCACTGATCAACGCCCTTAACACCGTTTCACCCGCACGACTTTTAATACCGACCCAATCATCGGTTTTTAAACCCCGATCTTCAGCATCATGTGGATGAATTTCTAAACGATCTTCTGCGTGCCAGACATTATTCTCAGTACGACGGGTTTGTGCGCCAACATTGTACTGCGACAAAATACGTCCTGTCGTTAAGATTAGCGGGAATTTTCCATTCACTTTTTCGGTTGTGGCGACAAATTCAGTCAGCATAAACAAGCCTTTGCCATTATCGCGCATAAAAGCTTGTTCGTGCATGATGGGTGTTCCTGTCGACTCTTCGTCGTAGCATGGCCATTGCACACTGCCTAGCTCATCAATCTTTTCATAACTGACCCCAGCAAAAGCAGGTGTAAGACTAGCGATTTCAGCCATAATTTCTGATGGATGGCTGTAATTCATTGGATAGCCCATCGCGTTTGAGAGCATTTGTGTCACTTCCCAATCTTGATAGCCCGCCAACGGCGACATAACCTTCCGCACCGGTGAAATACGCCGCTCGGCGTTAGTAAACGTGCCATTTTTTTCTAAAAAGGATGCGCCAGGGAGAAAAACATGCGCAAATTTAGCCGTTTCATTAAGGAATATATCCTGCACAATGACACATTCCATTTTGCGCAAGGCGGCGTGTACATGCTGAATATCGGGATCGGACTGAGCAATATCTTCACCTTCACAATATAAGCCCATAAAGCTGCTGTCCATTGCTGCATCAAACATATTGGGAATACGTAGACCGGGTTCTGCGCTTAATTCAGTTTTCCACGCATGTTCAAACAATTGATGCGTGCTAGGATCAGAAACATGGCGATAGCCAGGAAATTCATGCGGAAATGATCCCATGTCACAAGAGCCTTGGACATTATTTTGACCACGCAGAGGATTTACACCCACGCCATCACGCCCTAAATTCCCCGTAGCCATGGCTAAGTTGGCAATGCCGATAACCATTGTTGAGCCTTGACTGTGTTCAGTAACGCCTAATCCATAGTAAATAGCAGCATTATTAGCTGTCGCATAAAGCAGCGCGGCGGCTCTGAGTTCAGCGGCAGGAACGCCTGTTATTGCTTCACTGGCTTCTGGTGAGTGAATATCCTGTGCAATAAAGGTTTTCCATTTTTGGAAAGAGGCCACATCACAACGTTCATTAACAAAGGCATCATCCAGCAAATTTTCTGTAACGATGACATGCGCCAAGGCATTAATTAACGCCACGTTGGTACTGGGACGTAATTTCAGATGATAATCTGCTTGAATGTGTGCGCTTTTGACCAGATCAATTTGACGCGGATCGACAATAATCAGTTTTGCTCCCTGACGCAAACGTTTTTTCATTTGCGAGGCAAATACCGGATGTCCATCGGTTGGATTCGCACCAATGATTAAAATGACATCCGCATGCATAACCGAATCAAAATTCTGTGTACCTGATGATTCGCCAAAGGTTTGTTTTAAACCGTAACCCGTCGGTGAATGACAAACCCGTGCGCAGGTATCAACGTTATTATTACCAAAACCTGCACGAATCAGTTTTTGCATGATAAACACTTCTTCGTTGGTACAACGGGAAGAAGTGATGCCACCAATAGCATCTTTGCCATATTTGGTCTGAATGCGTTTTAATTCTGAGGCAGCATGATTAATAGCCTCTTCCCAGCTGACTTCTTGCCACGCATCTTTGATACTGGCACGAATCATCGGCTTGGTGATACGGTCTTTGTGTGTTGCATAACCAAAAGCAAAGCGCCCTTTTACACAGGAATGCCCATGATTGGCATGACCATCTTTGTTTGGCACCATACGAATGACTTGTTCGCCTTTCATTTCGGCACGGAATGAACAACCCACACCACAGTAAGCGCAGGTAGTCACAATGGAATGTTCCGGCTGACCGTGATCAATGACCGATTTTTCCATTAATGTTGCCGTTGGGCAGGCTTGAACGCATGCCCCACAGGAAACGCATTCCGAATCCATGAACGGTTGGTTTTGACCGGGCGACACTTTAGAATCAAAGCCACGACCATCAATGGTTAAAGCGAATGTGCCTTGCGTTTCTTCACACGCTCTTACGCAGCGTGAGCAGACAATACATTTACTGGGATCAAAGCTAAAGTAAGGGTTACTTTCATCTTTAGCAGCATGAAGATGTGTTTCAACAGGGTTATAACGTACCTCGCGTAAACCGACTGCACCGGCCATATCTTGCAGTTCACAATCGCCATTAGCGGAACAAGTTAGACAATCCAAAGGATGATCTGAAATATACAGCTCCATTACCCCACGGCGGACATCTGCCAATTTTTGATTTTGCGTCACCACTTTAAGGCCTTCGGCCGCGGGTGTTGTACACGAAGCAGGCATACCACGCCCCCCTTCGATCTGTACCACACATAAGCGACATGAACCAAACGGCTCAATACTATCTGTTGCGCACAACTTAGGAATGTCAATGCCAATGCTCGCTGCTGCGCGCATGATAGATGTTCCGGCAGGAACCGTGACTTTAAAGCCATCAATTTCTAGCGTGACTAATTGACTGGCTTCACTAGCCGGTGTTCCAAAATCTTGTGGTTTATTCATGCTCATACGGGGTTCCTCATGTCATTATCAAGCGACGTTAGCGGTATCGTGTATCCCGAAATCTTCCGGGAAATGATTTAATGCACTCAACACCGGATACGGTGTCATGCCGCCTAACGCACAGAGCGAGCCATTCAGTAAGGTATTGCACAAATCGCGCAATAACGGGATGTTTTTAGCCAAGTCCTGACCGTTAAGAATCTCATCCATCACTTCCATGCCACGCGTTGAACCAATGCGGCAGGGCGTGCATTTTCCACACGATTCTATGGCACAAAACTCCATGCTGTAACGAGCCATTTCTGCCATATTAACCGTGTCATCAAATGCTACTACACCGCCATGACCTAATACCGTCCAGATTGCCGCAAAGGCTTCATAATCCAGCGCCGTATCAAACTGTGACTCCGGCAAATAAGCGCCTAACGGGCCGCCCACTTGCACAGCACGAATCGGTCTACCGGATGCAGAGCCGCCACCAAAGTCATACAGTAATTCGCGTAAGGTCATGCCAAATGCTACTTCAACTAAACCGGGGTGTTTAATATTACCGGCTAATTGCATGGGCAATGTGCCGCGTGATCGTCCTAATCCAAAATCACGATAATACTCACCGCCCTTATCCATAATAATGGGCACAGAGGCTAACGAAATAACATTATTAACCACAGTTGGTTGGCCAAACAAACCACTAATGGCGGGTAGGGGTGGTTTAAAACGCACTAATCCACGTTTTCCTTCCAAGCTTTCCATTAACGAGGTTTCTTCTCCGCAAACGTAAGCGCCCGCACCCAATCTAACTTCTAAATCGAATTTTTTACCGCTACCCTGAATATTATCGCCTAAATAATCCGCTTGATACGCAGTAGCAATCGCACTGTTTAAGGCAATGTGCGCATGGGGATATTCTACGCGCAAATAAATATAGCCTTGCGTTGCGCCTACAGCTAAACCAGCAATAGTCATGCCTTCAATCAAGACGAACGGATCACCTTCCATAATCATTCGGTCCGAAAATGTACCCGAATCGCCTTCGTCGGCATTACAAATAATGTATTTTTGTGCCGATGGTGTGTTTAAGACAGTGTTCCATTTTATACCGGTTGGAAATGCAGCCCCTCCCCTGCCCCGTAAACCAGAATCAGTCACACGCTTAACAATATCAGCCGGAGCTAAGCTCAACGCATTGCTTAATCCACGATAGCCATCTTGCTGGATATAATCATCTAAACTGAGTGGGTCAGTTTTACCGACGCGCGCAAAGGTAAGCCGTTGTTGTTTTTTAAAATAGTCCAGTTCTTCGGTCAACCCCAAGCATAATGCGTGATGTCCACCTTCTATGAAGTTTGCATCAAATAAGCCGACAACATCACTGACTTGTACTGGCGCATAAGCCGTTCTTCCAGCACTAGTTGCTACTTCAACCAAAGGCTCTAACCAATAGAGACCTCTGCTGCCATTACGAATTAAGTCAATTTCAATCCCACGTTTTTTTGCTTCTGCCATAATAGCAATTGCAACACGATCTGCGCCTAAAGAGACTGCGCTGGAATCATTGGGTACATAAACAGTAACGCTCATGCGGACTCTCCTGTTGAATTGATTGCAGCATCAAATGCGGCGGTGGATACACGTCCATAAATATCCTTCCCAATTTGCATAGCGGGAGAACAGGCACAATTTCCAAGACAATACACGGGCTCTAAAGAAAATTGCCCATCGGCGGTGGTTTCATGAAAATCAATGCCTAATGTAGCTTTAACATGCTCTTCCAATAGCTTGCCACCCATTGCTTGACAAGATTCCGCTCTGCACAGTTGAATAGTTTTTTTGCCTGGTGGGGTATCTCGGAAGTAATGGTAAAAACTAATGACACCATGTACTTCCGCCCGAGAAAGATTCAGCGCGCTGGCAATATCTGGAACGCATTCAGCGGGAATGTAACCCAACGCATTTTGCACATCATGCAGAATCGGTAAAAGGGCACCAGGCTTGTCTTTTAATGCTGCTGTTATAGTTTGGACAATTGATTGTGTAGCGCCTGAATAACTCATCGTAATCTCACCTTGGTGACTCCATTCTGATAAACAACTGCTGATCCTTACAGATGCGTAGTTAGAAACTTGGGCAAGAGCATAGCATAAGAATAAATAGATGTAAAAAACCTCTATACATAACAAACATAGGCGCTGCCGTAAAGTTTATCGCTCCGAGAGTGAATGGCAAATTTTCTTAATGGAACAATGATCCATTTTGGCCGTACTGCGTTTTACAAGAAGGTTATTTTGTACGTCGTTTTTTGTACATTTTTCTTCTACACCAGATACTGCGTGGCGTGTCGACATGTCGAAGAAATGGTTACCCAATGAAATATTAAGGCCAACACGATTCAACGCGCTCGTCTACCAAATCGGCTATCGATGAAATTGCACCGACACGCAGGGTTTGAACCATTCAATTATGTAAATAAATACACTCAACCACACGCAGTGTATGGCTTTAACGGGATAACTCCACGGCTAAGACGCTTTAAACTAAACTTTGCGACAGAACCCCTTGAGTCGATTATAATCACGCTTAATGAATATAACTTTCCGTTTATCCAATGCCTGTGACTGATCTAGCAACGACCTTACCCACTGATACTACTACCGTACGTTTACGGGAAATTCCCTATAACTACACATCATTTTCCGATCGCGAAATTGTAATACGCTTGTTGGGCGAGGACATGTGGTGGATACTCGATACCTTACGTAATGAACAAGTGACGGGGCGTTCGGCTCGAATGCTGTATGAAGTATTAGGCGATATATGGGCGGTACAACGCAATCCGTATCTTGAAGATGATTTATTGAATAATCGCAAACGGCGAAATGCGCTACTTGATGCGTTAAGGCATCGGTTACAGCAGCTAGAAATGCGGCAAGTTGACCTTAAAAATGAACATCCAGAAAGGGTAGAGCGCGTAGCACAATTGCTAGCCGCCGCGCATCAAGCCGTCAATGATTTTGCCGCCAACTTCGAAAATATCAGTCAATTGCGCAGTAATGCGCAGCGATTGTTGTCGCAATATACCCGTAAAGATAATATCTGCTTTGATGGCTTTGCACGCGTTAGTCACGTTACGGATGCTACCGATTGGCGGGTTGAATATCCCTTTGTAGTGCTATACCCAACCAATGAAGATGAAGTAGGGAACTTGGTAAGGGGCTGTATTGAGTTGGGCTTGACGATGATTCCACGCGGCGGTGGTACTGGATATACGGGTGGTGCCGTGCCATTAACGCCCTTTTCTGCGGTCATTAATACTGAAAAACTTCTGAGTATGGGGCCGGTTGAGCGTGATACATACTTAGTAGGCGTTGAAGCACCCTGCGCGACCATTTACACAGGTGCTGGCGTGGTAACACGCCGAGCAATGGAAAAAGCTGAAAACGCAGGATTGGTATTTGCCTGTGATCCGACATCAGCGGATGCTTCTTGTATCGGTGGTAATGTTGCAATGAATGCGGGCGGTAAGAAAGCGGTGTTATGGGGCACTGCATTGGATAATTTGGTGTCATGGCGAATGGTGACACCGGATGGTAACTGGCTGGAAGTGGAGCGTCTCAATCACAATTTGGGGAAAATTCATGAGCAGGAGCAAGTCAGCTTTTTACTGAAGCGCTTTGATAGCAGTGGCAAACAGCTATTATCCGAAGAAACGCTCACCGTACCGGGTAGTCTTTTTAGAAAAACCGGATTGGGTAAAGATGTGACTGATAAGTTTCTCGGTGGCTTGCCCGGTATACAAAAAGAAGGCTGTGACGGAATTATCACGTCTGCTCGCTGGTTACTGCATGTCATGCCGCCACATACCCGAACATTTTGTCTGGAGTTTTTCGGGCAGGTACGTGAAGCAGTCCCTTCAATCGTCGAGATTCGTGATTATTTAGAAAGCCTACCTAAATCCGGTAATGGCCGCGTGATGTTGGCTGGCTTAGAGCACCTTGATGAACGGTATATCAAAGCAGTCGGTTATGCCACCAAGGCCAAACGTCATGGTAGACCAAAGATGTTGTTGGTCGGTGATATTGTCGGCGATGATCAAGATCAAGTAGCAATGGCGGCTTCAGAAGTGGTTCGGCTGTGTAATGCCAGAGGTGCAGAAGGTTTTATCGCCGTTAGCGCAGAATCCCGTAAAACATTTTGGTTGGATAGAGGACGCACCGCGGCAATTGCTCGGCACACTAACGCGTTCAAAATCAATGAAGACGTTGTTATTCCCTTGCCGCGTATGGGCGAGTATTGTGACGGGATTGAGCGCATCAATATCGAGCTATCACTGAGCAATAAATTACGCCTGTGCGATGCTTTAACAACGCTGCTGAATGGCGATCTGCCATTACGCGCTTACGATGAACATGTTAATAAAGCGGATTTAATCGGTGATCGTTGTGCATTGGCGCTAGATGCTGTTACGCTGGTGCGCAATCGCTGGCAATGGATTTATGACCATCTTGATTTACCACTGGCTGACGCAGAGGCTGATTTTGCAACGAGAGGTATTCAAGCGAGTGCATTTAGCAATCGTGCTACCGATCCCACCTTGTTTCATAGGGTACAGGATTATTCTGTACGCATATCGTGGAAAAAAGAGTTGTTACCGCGTTTACAGGAAATCTTTGAAGGCGATAACTTCCGACTCATTACCGAACGCATTGAGGCTGTGCATAAAGAAATTTTACGTGGACGGGTGTTTGTCGCATTACACATGCATGCAGGAGACGGCAATGTGCATACCAACTTGCCGGTCAACTCAGATCATTACGATATGTTACAGGAAGCCAATGCTGCGGTAGTGCGCATCATGGCACTGGCTCGATCGCTGGATGGTGTAATTTCGGGTGAGCACGGTATTGGTATTACTAAATACGAGTTTTTAAGCAATGCCGAATTAGCCGACTTTCATACTTACAAAGAGAAGATCGATCCAGAGGGACGTTTTAATCGTGGCAAGCTGATGCCTGGCTCTGATCTTAGCTCAGCGTATACAACGTCATTTAGCTTAATGGGCTTTGAATCACTCATTATGCAACAAAGTGATATTGGTGCCATCTCTGATTCTATAAAGGATTGTTTACGTTGTGGTAAATGTAAGCCAGTGTGTAACACACACGTCCCGGCCGCCAATTTATTGTATTCGCCACGCAATAAAATCTTGGCAACGTCGTTGTTAATTGAAGCCTTTTTGTATGAAGAACAGACGCGGCGGGGCATTTCCATTACCCACTGGAAAGAGTTTGAAGATGTAGCCGACCATTGTACCGTCTGCCATAAATGCTTTAATCCTTGCCCAGTTGACATTGATTTTGGTGATGTATCCATGAATATGCGTAATTTACTGCGCAAAATGGGTAAACAGAGCTTCAATCCGGTCAAGACAGCAGCGATTGCCTTTCTGAGCACGTCAAACCCTAGCTCAATTAAAACCATGCGTCTTGGCATGATAGAGTGGGGCTATAAGGCACAACGTATCGGCAATGTACTGCTGAAACCATGGGGAAAGGTACAAATCGAACAACCGCCCTCATCGGTAGGAAAACCTGCGATACGTGAGCAAGTGATTCATTTCATGAACAAAAAAATGCCGGGGAATTTACCGACTAAAACAGCGCGGGCATTGTTAGATATTGAGGATGGTCAAATCATACCCATTATTCGCGATCATCAAAAAACCCGTAATGATTCCGAAGCCGTATTTTATTTCCCAGGGTGCGGTTCGGAGCGACTTTTTTCGCAAGTTGGCTTAGCTACTCAGGCGGTATTGTTCGAGATTGGCGTGCAAACAGTATTGCCGCCGGGCTATTTATGCTGCGGCTATCCACAGCGTGCCGGAGGTCAATTTGAGACCGCGCAAAAAATCACTACGGATAATCGCGTGTTATTTCATCGGATGGCCAATACGCTAAACTATTTGGACATCAAGACCGTACTGGTGAGTTGTGGAACCTGTCTGGATCAGTTAGAAAGCTATGAATTTGAGAAAATATTCCCCGGCTGTCGCTTACTGGATATTCATGAATATTTGTTGGAAAAAGGCGTTAAGTTGGAAGGGGTCTCTGGACAAGGTTATATGTACCATGACCCGTGCCACAGCCCCTTTAAACAAAAAGACCCTATGAAGATCGTTATGGGTCTGTTAGGTACGTCAGTGATTAAATCCGAGCGTTGTTGCGGTGAAGCGGGTACATTGGCGGTAGCGAGACCCGATATTTCGACACAGATTCGTTACCGAAAAACCGAAGAATTGCAGAAAAACACCGATGAACTGCGTGCAACTGGGTACACAGGCCCCGTAAAAATGCTCACCTCCTGCCCGTCGTGTATGCAAGGTTTGCAACGCTATGAAGACGATGTAGAACAATTAGAAGTCGATTATATTGTTGTCGAAATCGCTAAAAACCTGTTAGGAGAAAATTGGATGAGTGACTATCTAACGCGAGCAACAAACGGTGGCATCGAACGGGTTTTAGTATAAATGTACGCGTGTTAAAAAGCGTAAAAAAACCTTCATAATAATCGGGGAAGCTTTGCAACGCATCTTCCCCGGTTTTGTCGCAAAGTGTAGCGAAAATCATAAACTACCTACCCTACTAAGCCATAAACTGTAAGAGGAATACCCCGTTTAGCTGAAGCAGCTTGCTAAGCCGGACTTATCTTGGCTGGTGGACGCTGCTAAAACTAATCATCATTCAATGGATAAATCTCTGAATTCTACCTCAAGCTGATTAACTTTGTGACAAACCCAAAATTGCGATCAGGGCAAACGCATTAAAAACACTTTAAAAACATGATAAAGGTCACTATATCACTGGGTATTTGCGAGAGCCCAAGTGAATTGCAGTATAGTCGAACATTTCTCCACCTTGAATGACCCAAGGATTGAGCGTAAGAAGCT
>JAPLRW010000292.1 GCA_026398935.1 Methylococcales bacterium | reverse complement strand
GGCTTTATCGCTATCGTCGACTGAGCAAGGATTACGAAGTGTTGACCGAATCTAGCACCGCTTTCATTCATATTGCCATGATAAATCTCATGCTTGGGCGACTTGAACGCTAAACTGAGGACTTTTGAAACACGCACTCAGGTTTAATGGTTTTAGCGAGTGCATTGACGACTTCAATAACATCTTGATCAGCCGACACACAGATAAACACAACATCGACTTTAGCCGCAAGTGCTTCAGGCGAATCATAGGAGAGTACCTGTAACTCCTTTGCCAAAGCGGCAGCTTTTGCAGGCGTGCGGTTATAAACGGCGGTTAAGAATCCCGCTTGTGCAAGATTTCTCGCCATCCATACGCCCATGCTACCGAGCCCAATCAATCCGGCTTGCATTATTATTTCTCCAAATAAGTGTAGGTGGTTAAACCCGATGTTAACTCGTGTAAATACGCTTGCCGCTGGTCGTCGCTTAGCGCACTTTGTGCTAATTTTTGCTGGTAAGCCTGCTTTAACTCGGCACTATCAATGTGAACATAGTCTAACAACTCGTCCACATGCTCGCCTTCGCTGAAATCAGAAAAATGATAGGTTTTGTCCTCACCGAGACGGATATTGATGGAATGCGTATCACCAAACAGATTATGCATATCCCCAAGAATTTCCTGATAGGCGCCCAGTAAAAAGAAACCGATCAAATAGGGTTGCGTAATATCAATACTATGCAAAGGCATGGTTTTTTCAATATTCTGCCCATCGACATAATAATTAATACGCCCATCAGAATCACAGGTTAAATCTTGCAATACCGCACGTCGATCAGGTTTTTCAGCTAAACGGTGTATAGGCATGACCGGGAAAATCTGATCAATCGCCCAAGAGTCGGGCATGGATTGAAACAAGGAAAAATTACAAAATATTTTATCCGCGAGTTTTTCCTGTAACTCATCCATGATTTTCTGATGACTATGAATCTCTGGATTTAAACGCTCGACCGTATAACGACACAATTGCAGATAATGACTTTCAGCGTCGGCTAATGCCTGCAAGCTCAATTCACCTTGCGTAAAACGGCTGCGCGCCTCTTCTACCGCAAATTGCCCGTCATGATACTGTTCAACCACTTTTTGCTGTTTAAATGGCAGTTCACTGTTCGCGTGCAATTCCGGGATAGATTCAATATCCGTCACATTGGTGATTAACACCGCATGGTGCGCGGTCATCGCACGCCCGGACTCGGTAATAATATTCGGCTGCGGCAGCGATAACTGCGCACACACCTCGCTAAAACTGCGCACAATATTATGCGCATATTCATCCAGACTGTAATTAATGGAACAATCCCGCCGCGAGGCGCTGCCATCATAATCAATGCCCAGCCCACCGCCGGTATCAACCACCTGAATAGCCGCCCCTAGGTGGTGTAATTGTGCATAAAACTGCCCGGCTTCTTTCAGTGCCATTTTAATATCATGGATATTCGCAATTTGCGACCCCATGTGAAAATGCATGAGCTTTAAGGTATCAAGCAAATCCACCGCCCGTAAATCGTCTAGCAACTGCAAAATATCACTGGCATGAAAACCGAATTTTGATTTTTCACCGCCGCTGTTTTGCCACTTGCCCGCCCCTAAACTGGATAGACGCACGCGCACGCCCAATTGCGGCTTAATTTGCATCTTAGCTGATTCTTCAATAATCAGCGTTAGCTCCGATGGCTTTTCGATCACAATAAACACATTTAAACCCATCTGCATCCCGATGAGCGCTAGGCGAATATACGCGCGGTCTTTATAGCCATTACACACCACGGTTGACTCGATACCCGGCATTTGTTTCGCCAGACCCAATATAGCCAACAACTCCGGTTTACTGCCCGCTTCAAGCCCAATGGTATCCGCCGCTAAAATGCCTTCAACCACTTTCCGTTGTTGATTCACTTTAATCGGGTAAACCGGCGTGTAGTGCCCTTGATACTGCTCGGCCAGCATCGCTTTTTTAAAGGCCGCATGCAACTGCCCCACCCGGTCTTTTAAAATATCGGTAAACCTGACTAACACCGGCAAAGAATGCCCTTGAGCCGTTAATGCCTCAGCAATCGCATATAAGTCCAGCTCGACATCGCTCTCTGGCGAAGGTTTTACCGCCACATGCCCTTGCGCATTAATCGAAAAGTAACCACCGCCCCAGTTATCAATGGCGTATGTGTGTGCAGACTGTAAAAGTGTCCAAGCAGCGGAAGGTTCAGAACTCACTAGTAATCTCCAGATAGACCTATAAATCCCAATATAATAGCCTTTTTTACCACCGCCCACCGGAATTCTCTTAGATGATACCTTGAGTTTATCGAGATGGCATCAGATGAAAGCGCGGATCTTTCGCTGAAAATCACACACTACCACGCTACTAAAGCTAAATCCTTTCCCTCAGGAATCTTATTCGGTATGACTTTAGATCGTTCAATCCACTTGTCAAAAGCGCCCATCACTCACCACGAACGGCTTATTTAAAAAGTCTCTCACGCTAAGTAGCCTAGGTCATCCATCAAGCACTTAAGAATTCACAATAATCACGGTTATGTAACCTAAAGCAATTGAAATTCCAATATAATGACTGCTTTGATGACTAATGAGAGGAATTCTAATGCTTGACGAAAACTGGTTTACCGAAATAGTACCGGGCGCAGAATCGGCCTTTTCACTGAAAATTAAAGCGAAGCTGCATGCTGAACAATCTGAATTTCAATATTTGGAAATTTATGAAACCGAAGGTTTTGGCAACTTGATGGTGATTGACGGCTGCACGATGGTTTCAACACGGGATAACTTTTTTTATCACGAGATGATGAGCCACACCGCGCTTTACACACACCCTGATCCTAAACGGGTTTGGATTATCGGCGGCGGTGATTGTGGTACGTTACGGGAAGTATTAAAACACCCCGGTGTAGAGCAAGCGGTACAAATTGATATTGATGAACGGGTTACACGTTTGGCAGAGATTTATTTTCCTGAATTGTGTGAGTCTAACAATGATCCCAGAGCCGATTTAAAATTTATTGATGGCATCAAATGGGTTAAAGATGCCGCGCCTAATTCAGTAGACATTATTATCGTTGACAGTACCGATCCCGTTGGCCCGGCTGAAGGTTTATTTAGCGAAGCGTTTTACCGAGACTGTTTTAATGCGCTCTCGCCCAATGGTTTGGTGGTACAACAAAGTGAATCAGCACTGTTTCATTTAAAGTTAATGGGTGAAATGCGTGATGCGATGAGCAATGCGGGCTTAAGCCATTTACAAACCTTCTTTTTTCCACAATGCATCTACCCATCTGGCTGGTGGAGCGGTACTATTGCCAGTAAAGCCGCATTGAATGGCTTTAGAGAAGCAGATTCGGCTAATAAACCTTTTGAAACGACACTCTATAATGTCGATATTCACAAAGCATCGTTAGCGCAACCTGAATTTTTTAAAAAAGCCATGGCCAAATAACGTCCGGCGTAACCGACCCTTATGCAATTTTTAACCAGTTTCCAATTACTCGAACGTATCAATGCCCTGCTGAGTTCCGAAGCCCGTAAACGATATGCGGCACTGGGGATTCAGCCCGTGCATGTGCAAGTATTGGAATACCTGTCATTATGCAATCATTACAGCGATACGCCTGCGGCACTCACCGAGTATTTAGGTCTAACGAAAGGTACAGTGTCGCAATCGTTACAGATATTGGAGCGTAAAGGGTATATTAGTAAAACCCAAGACATGCACGACGGGCGCGTGGTACATTTGCAGTTGTTAGACGCGGGACTGGACATTTTGCATAAGGTTCAACCCTTGGATATATTTACCGAGGCTGAGGAAACGCTGTTACACCGTGAGTTTAGATCCGTACGTCATGCGCTGGGCGCAACCCTGCAGGTATTGCAACAGGCTAATAATTCAAAAAGTTTTGGGCTATGTAATACGTGCAAACATTTTACTGAGATTGATGGACATACGCATTGTGGCTTAACCGACGAACCGTTACATCGGGAAGTGATACAAAAAATTTGTCGCGAACATGAATTTCGGTAACGCCAGCAAGCATTGAACACCGAACAATCGTAGGGCTCCATAATACGTACCCTACTCCAATCTTCCACCTGCGTAAGCAGGCGGTTTTACTCCTTAATGAGACAAAAATTATGTTTGATCCCAAAGCCATAGAAGACATCGCCAAACGTCTAGCCGACTCCATGCCAGCAGGTTTCGCGAATATAAAAGAAGAATTGGAAAAAAATTTCCATGCTATTTTACAAAACGTGCTGGGCGCTTTAGATTTAGTTACGCGTGAAGAATTTGACGTACAAAAAGCAGTCTTAGCCAAAACCCGCAGTAAACTGGATGCCTTAGAAAAACGAATGACGGACGTTGAGCAACAGCTTTTACCAAAATAACAGCGCCCCAATGCGAGGCCAGTCCGCAACGCATACACCGACTATAGCCTTATGTCATTAGCCATTGCATATAGTCGGGGGCGTTCCGGTATTGATGCTCCCCTGGTGACGGTTGAAGTCCATGTGACGAATGGCTTGCCCAGCTTAAATATCGTCGGGCTTCCCGAAACGGCGGTTAAAGAAAGTAAAGATCGGGTACGTGGCGCAATATTAAACTCTAATTTTCAATTCCCCGCGCAACGCATCACCATCAATCTCGCGCCTGCTGACCTGCCTAAAGAGGGTGGACGTTTTGATTTAGCCATTGCCTTAGGCATTTTGGCCGCTTCCAATCAAATCCCCAAAACGGCACTCCGCGAATACGAATGTATCGGCGAGCTGTCGCTGGGCGGAGAATTACGCGCCATCAGCGGTGTGCTACCGATTGCTATTCAAGCCAAGCAAGCGGGGCGTCCGTTAATTTTACCCCTCGCCAATGCCAGCGAAGCCATGTTGGTTAAAGACGTATTGGTGATTCCTGCCAACCACCTACTGGACGTCTGCGCGCACCTCAGTGGTCAACGCGTCATTCAGTCAGAAATGCAAACCATTACGCCACAGGGGGATGAATTCGACATTGATTTTTCCGATGTGCAAGGTCACTTTCACGTTAAACGCGCCTTTGAAATCGCCGCCGCAGGCATGCACAATCTCATTATGCTAGGGCCACCCGGCACCGGAAAGTCTATGCTCGCCTGCCGTTTACCCACGATTTTACCGTTACTGACCGAACAACAAGCGCAAGAAAGCGCCGCGATTGCATCCATTAGCCATCAAGGTTTAGACGTGAACAACTGGCTAAAACCGCCCTATCGCGCACCGCATCATACTGCATCAGCCGCCGCATTAGTGGGTGGAGGTAGTAACCCTAAGCCGGGTGAAATATCCTTAGCACACTGGGGAACACTCTTTTTAGATGAATTGCCAGAATTCGACAGAAAGGTATTGGAAGTGCTACGTGAACCCTTGGAAACAGGGCATATCACCATTTCACGCGCAAGCCGACAAGTCAATTTTCCGGCTAAATTTCAGCTCATTGCAGCGATGAACCCCTGTCCTTGCGGCTACTTAGGCGATGCATCAGGGCGTTGTCACTGTACCTCGGAACAAGTCGCCCGTTACCGCGCCAAAGTGTCTGGGCCGCTATTGGATCGTATCGATATGCATCTGGAAGTCCCGCGCATAGCACACGAAATATTACGCAAAGGCTCGCCAGGTGGTGAAGAAAGCAGCGCCACCATTAGAATGCGCGTGGTGGCTGCTAGGCACATTGCGCTTGAACGCTGTGGAAAAATGAACGCCCTGTTAAGTGCGGTCGAGGTAAAACGCTATTGTGAATTATCCGAAGCGGGTCACCAATTAATTGCGCAAGCCATGGAACGTTTTGGATTATCCAATCGCGCTTACCACCGCATTTTAAAATTAGCCTTAACCATTGCCGACCTGGCGAACGCGAAACACATTGAAATTCCGCATTTAAGCGAGGCCATTGGCTATCGAAAGCTGGATAGAACGCGCTAAAGAATGGGAAGAGGCGTTATCAACGTTTCCATTTTTGCTTGCGTTCTTTCTTTTTCGCTTCCTTAAGCGCGCGAATAATAACCAACTCGGCTAACTCTTCTTCCATCATCACTGGAGTTTCAAGGCTTATTCGGCCAATACTGCCCGCGCGAAATTCAGTCAACAAGATTTTGGCGACCTTATCTATATTCACTTTACCGCCGGGATTAAGGCAACCCCTATTTTTACCGATGACCTCCAGAAAGAGTTGCTCATTTTCTGGCAAGGTATCAAATTGGAAGCGTGTTTTTACCGCCTCAGGGTAGTGTTTTAACCAATATTCAGCCGCAAAATACACAATGTGATCATGGTCTATTGCCGTATCTTTAATCGCCCCTGTCGTTGCCAAACGAAAACCACTGTTTTTATTTTCAACATTCGGCCATAAAAGACCCGGAGTATCGAATAGCACCAGCCCATGGCCAATATCAATGCGTTGCTGTGCCTTGGTAATCGCAGGCTCATTGCCGGTTTTAGCAATAAACCGCCCAGCGAGGATATTAATAAAGGTTGATTTGCCAACATTGGGTATGCCCATAATTAGCGCCTGAATAAGCTTACCCGCGGGCGCTTTATCAGGCAGCATCTTGTGCGCCAAATCAATCAGTTGCCGTATTTTTTCTGGTTGATGCGCAGTCAATGCCAAGGTTTTTACGCCCTGCTCTTGCTCCAGATACGTTTGCCATTGCTGGGTAACAACCGGATCGGCAAGATCACTTTTATTGAGTATTTTGATGCACGGCTTATCACCGCGCAGCGTTGCTAACATGGGGTTTTGGCTGCTAAAAGGAATGCGCGCATCCAAAATTTCGATAATAAGATCAACGCTGGGCAAAGCAGCTTTAATTTCTTTGCTGGCCTTGTGCATATGGCCGGGATACCACTGTATATTCATGCTGAGATAATAGAAGTAGAAAATAGTTACTTGAAACGCTTAAAATAGCGCTCGCATGGCTTGATTATGTCACAAGCTGCGTGCATTTGTTCATAAAAAACAGCTAAATCAATAAGATATATCCATTGCGACCATTAGCCTTACATTGAAATAACTCACTCGACCTAACACCTATGCAAGAGAAATCGTTAAGCAGTAGTTTTTACGCGTATTTATCCCGTTTAAGATGGATTAAGCGCTGGGGATTAAAGCGCAATGCACATGATGAAAATGTCATGGAACACAGCTGGGAAGTCGCGGTTATTGCGCATACCTTAGCGCTAATAAAGAACCGTTATTTTGGTGGTCAGATTGATGCCAATGCGGTTGCGACGGCAGCGCTTTACCATGATGTTACTGAAGTTATTACGGGAGACTTACCCACGCCGATCAAATACCATTCTGATGCCATCAGTGCTGCTTATAAGCAAATTGAAAAACAGGCGGAAATCGAACTGCTTAATTTATTGCCACCAGAATTACGCATGGATTTTCAAGTGCTTATTCAGCATGACAAAATGCCAGAGGAAACCATACTGCTCATTAAAGCCGCTGATAAAATATCCGCTTATCTAAAATGCCAAGCAGAATTAAAGGCCGGGAACAGAGAATTTGAAACAGCTGCGGAACAATTAGCCTTAAAAATAGGCCAATCAGAGCAAGCGGAAGTCATTTTCTTCATGCGGACGTTTGCACCCAGTTGCGGGTTAACGTTAGATGGCCTGATGAAGACTTATTAAGGTACGGCAAGATAAAGCACGGTACAGCGATGGTTGCGTTGTACACGCAATCGGGTGGACACCCATGTGCCCACCCGATTGCGAGTGGTTACGTATTGTCTGATTGAATCGCTTCAATTTTGACTTTTGCTCGACCTGCTTTAATAAAATCGAGTTCCACTGCAGCTTGTTTAGAAAGGTCAAGGACATGATTATTACGCAGTGGTGCGCGGTCGTTGACTTTTACTATGACGCTATGGTTATTTTTAAGATTGGTAACACGCAACAACGTACCAAACGGGTAATGTTTATGAACAGTCGTCAGCTTATTTTTATCATAAAACTCGCCGCTAGCGGTTCGTTTACCCTGATAACTGTCGCTGTAGTAAGTAGCGACGCCAAGCTGTTGTGCTGACTGAGTATGGTGATTCACTTTAGCGTAACCTAAGCTGCTAAAAAGTATCAAATGAATCGATAAAAGAGTATTAATAATCCAATTTTTTTTATTCATGTAGTATCCCTTGAGTATTTAAAGAATATGAATGATAGCCGAAGTTATTCGATAATAATAGTTTTTGATATAAATACAGTTACTATTTCGACTAAGAAAATTCCTACAAATAACATACAAGCAATTGATAAATAAATAAATAATGACTTTTACACCCCTTAAATTAACCCTTAAAAAAATCGCAATAAAAAGGCAGCCATGAACCGAATCGTTATCGTTATCGTTGCAGGACTGATCCTGCTGTATTTTTTGGACGCAGCATTTAAATTACCTACATTGCAGGCTGAACTATTAACTCACAGTGCAATAAGGTTTTGTATTGGTTTTTTTATAATGGGTATTGGTGTTTTTTATGCGCATACTTTTAAACTAAAAAGTGCGGTTTATTTCACATTAGCAGTGGTT
Source organism: Methylococcales bacterium (assembly GCA_026398935.1). Taxonomy (GTDB): domain Bacteria; phylum Pseudomonadota; class Gammaproteobacteria; order Methylococcales; family Methylomonadaceae; genus SXIZ01. Next base: position 8,288 of record JAPLRW010000292.1, on the reverse strand, counting down.
TTAGCTGACGATATTTGGGACTATTTCAGGCAAGTGGATAGCTTCAAACCTGAAGTCATGCTGCATAGCATTTATATTTTGTTGTGGGGCGCTGTAACAGGCTACGTGGTGATGAAACACATACGCGGACAAAAAGAAAAAGACCTGTCGAAATAAAGTGCAGCCACTAGGCGTAGAAGGGGGATGAGCAGCTAGAACAGCGTAAGCCCAGTATTACTGGGCTTACACCAGCCACCACAAACAGCATCAATAATCGGATCAAACACGGCTTACTGACATTATTTTTGTTTAGCAATCGTCTCCAGCTTATTCAAATCAAGTCCCGTCACCGCACTTTTCAAGGTAGCAATGTCAACACCTTGCCCTTCTGTTTTTAGCATAAAGCGCTCGGCAATCACGATACTGAATTCAGTGTTGCCGTTTTTGCTGGATTTTTCATGCACCATGCGGCCATTAATTTTTTGTGTTTTTTCCGAACCGTACTCGTCTTCTTTTTCATCTTCGACGTTAACCCAGCTAGCAAGACCCAGTAAACCGCTAGCACCGCCCAAATCGGAGATTTCCAGAGTAACGCGCACGTTTGCATCATTACCATAACTGGCTTCCGCTTTAGAGATCATCAGTCTCAGCGCCCCATTTTTTTCAGCACGGCTGGATTTCTTGGGTAATCCTGCAAACGTTTCAGGAATGAACGTTTTTAATTGCTCTATATTAATGGGATCAACCGCTTTTCCTCCACCCAACATCGCACCCAAGCCTTCCATTGCCACTTGCATTTGTTGTTCCGGTGTACCTTGCTTTTCAGCCGTTTCCATTTTTTTGCCGACTGCCTCCATATTTTTACTGAATGCTTGCAGCTTACCCAGCGGACTTTCTTGATCAAATTGCACATCGGTTTGCACGGGTTGACGCGCCCCGCCCATCATCATGCCGCTACCAGTAATCATCGCCATGGTCATACTCATTATTGCCGACAGAACAACGGCACTGATAACCACTAAGCCGGTATAGCGAAAAGATTTATCGGCGGAACTCTTCATCAGCAAAGGCAACCCAAGATAAAGTAAATAAAGGCCGTAGAGGGATGCAAATAGGGCTAAAAAAGTGAGGCTGGGTAAAATGTACAGCAAACCTGCTACCCAAGCTGGGGTGTAAGCGTAAACGGCCAACTTAAACGCCTGCTGGCTATTTTTTTCACCCCCAAAAGTAGACGCCAAGCCATTAATGACCCATGAAAGTATAAATGTACCAACGATAGCCATGATTACCGTAAATACCGCTATTCCTATGCCAGTAACAAAAGGCGTGCGATAAGTGCCTATAAAAGGCAAGCTTTGCCCAATCAGCGTATTACCCATAAAACCCGCAACGGCACTTAACGTGGCTAGTGGTAAAATATAACCGACAATCAGCGCTTTAGTTGACGATGTTTCTGCTGCAATTACTGGCCATTCGGTTTTAGGCGTGAGGCAAATGTTTTTAATCCGTTCGATGATATTCATATACAACCCCTTGTTATTGAGTAGTGAAAGATGATGGTCGTTACCGCGATGAAATACTCCCACCATTTCAACACGATGTCCAATATTTTCAAACACACACCACAAACACATTAACTATCAATTGGTTAAAAAACAACACCCTACTTTTAGCATTAAAAATCTACTTATCCACATTTTCTGTGGATAAGTCTGTGTATAACAACTTCTTAAAAAGAAAAAGTCATTAAAAACTCAATACATACATTAAATTGTAGTATTTTTAAGCAATTTAAAGTTACTTACAATCAATCAGTTACACTCCGCACGGATTAAAACAAGCTGTTACGCAGCTATTTAAAGCGCCTATTTAAGGAATATCACTGGATGTGCATAACTTTTTCGCCATAAACATTTGTCGCTGACAAAAACGTCGCTCATTTTACTGTGTCACACTGTCATAAAAGACCTTGACTTTTAAGCTGTAAAGTTGATTAAAAACGCACAGACTTATCCACATTTCCTGTGGATAAGTCTGTGCATAACTACTTTAAAAAAACAGAAAGTCATTGAAAACTCAATACATACGTTAGATTGTAGTATTTTCGATCAATTTAAAATTATTTATAATCAATTAGTTACAATCTGCTAGGCATAAAACAAGCAGTTACAGCACTATTTGAAGTATCTATTTAGATAACATGGCTTAATGTGCATAACTTATTCGCCGTAAATATTTTTCACTGACAAAAACACCGCTGCTTACGGCGTCAATCTGTCATAAAAGACCTTGACTTTTTAAAATCTAAAGTTGATTAAAAAACGCACAGACTTATCCACATTTCCTGTGGATAAGTCTGTGCATAACTACTTTTAAAAAACAAAAAGTCATTGAAAACTCAATACATACCTTAGATTGTAGTATTTTTAATCACCTTAAAATTATTTACAATCAATTAGTTACATATCAAACACGCTAAAACAAGCAGTTACGGAATTTTTACAGCCACTGCTTGGCTCGCTCAATTTAATGTGCATAACTCATTTACCGTGATAACTTTTAGGTTTTAAAAAACCGGGGCTTTTGTCGCGCGCCCTCTTTCACAAAACCCGTTGATTTTTAATAGCTAACACCTGACAAAAGAAACACAGACTTATCCACATTTCCTGTGGATAAGTCTGTGCATAACAAATTTTTAAACGCAGAAAGTCATTAGAAATTCTATACCTACCTTAGATTGCAGTATTTTTAATCCATCTAATTTTATTTATAATCAATACGTTAAATAACGAAAGCAAAAAACAAGCAGTTACAGCACTATTTGATGCCAGCGTTTAGATAGTTGCGCTTACTGTGTATAACGCATTTTCAGTCCGGATCTTTTACATTTACAAACCCGTTACTTTAATGCCATGATCAAGCTTACAAATTTATACACTGACGACGGTTGCTCCCCATGCCTTTTTTTATCTGCCTAAGCTTAGCCATCAGCTTTTTAGTCCAATCCCACCACCGCCTTGAAGCAATCTTACTCTCCGTGTGGACGGAGTACTTTGGCATAGGCTGTATTATTGTCGGCATCCTGCTAATGCTGGCACGCAAGCTAACGCTCTCAATTCGTTACGACTTGTTTTGCAGTGGCGTTCTGTGTGTATGGATTAGCACCTGGCCACCGTTCTTTAATCCGGATTCACCGGTTATTTTCTTTTACCCGCTGTTCTTTTGCTTTGTAACCGTCGCCGTCAATTTCCTGTTTATTCAGCAAGCAGCCACTATTGATCCACTCACCTTAAGCTACCTCATCAAATTTACCAACAACCGCTTTTTTCATACCGGACTGATTATGGCTGGCGTCTTATACAGCCTGACTCAAACCGACAATTACCGATTATTCCCCAACATTATGGCGCTCATGATCCTCAAATATGCCCTCGTCAGCATTGTTCAGGGTAGACAATCGGAGGATTTACCCCCTAAATCACCGTAATCCTTTATAATACCCCATGCTTTCCTAGACACCTTCCCTGCGATAATCACACTTCATGCCTACCCAACCAGAATCTGCAACACCTTTAATGATTGATCTTCCCCTTAATCCTGCCTTACTTCAAGCCACGGCAAAACTCGGCTACGAAACAGCAACGCCCGTACAGCACCAAGCCATTCCGCCTATATTAGAAGGTCACGACGTGCTAGTTAGTGCGGCAACTGGCAGCGGTAAAACCGCCGCCTTTTTGTTGCCCAGCATGCAACGCTTATTAGATGCAGAAACACAGGGCACACGCGTACTGGTTTTAGTTCCAACCCGCGAGTTAGCACAACAAATTGCCGAACACTGTCAACAATTAGCCGCTTTTACCCATTTAAAGACTGGCTTAATCACTGGCGGCGCGGACTTTAAAAAACAACAGCAACAGTTCATCAGAAAAACAGACATTATCATTGCGACACCCGGTCGATTACATGAGCATCTTGAGGCCACGCCAGACATTCTTAAACAGCTGGACGTACTCATTTTAGATGAAGCGGATCGCATGCTGGATATGGGCTTTAGTCTGGATGTCTTAAGAATTAGTGATGCCTGTCGCGAGCGCAAGCAAACACTGTTATTCTCGGCAACGTTAAGCCATCCGGCGGTACTGCGTATTGCTGCAACGATCATGACCGATCCTGTTAGCGTCGCCCTTAATACCGTTCAAGATCAACATGACGACATCCAGCAACAAGTGGTGGCCTGTGACGATCATGCACACAAACAAAAGGTTCTCGCCTGGCTATTAGCCAACGAAACCTATGACAAAGCCATTGTCTTTACCAATACCAAACTTCGGGCAGATCATTTACGCGGTCCATTACGCGGACACAAGCTGCGCGTCGGCGTCTTACACGGCGATCTTGATCAAAGTGCGCGTAATCAAGTGATGAGTTTATACCGCGACGGTACTATCAATATTCTACTCACTACCGATGTGGCAGGACGTGGGCTGGATATAAAAGGGATTGAGTTGGTTATCAATTTTGATATGCCCCGCACCGCACATCATTATGTGCATCGTATCGGCAGAACTGGGCGTATTGGTGAACAAGGGATGGCGATTGCGTTAGTCAGCTCAACCGAATGGAACTTGATGACGGGTATTGAACGCTATTTAAAACAACGCTTTGTGCGGCGCACCATTAAAGAAGTTATCGGAAAGTTTACCGGCCCTAAAAAACTAAAGTCGTCCGGAAAAGCCGCGGGAGCCAAACAAAAAGCACCGCCACCTAAAAAAGAAGAATTTAAAAAACCAAAACAACGGGAACGTATGACAAAAAATATTGGCAAACGTCGCGCACCCAGTACGCCCATTACCAGCACTACGCCCGTCATAGCTGAGGATGAAACCTCCTAGCTGAGAAGAATGCGCTACGGTTGACGGTGTCAATGTAGCGCATACCGTATTCTTACTCCGCTTGTCTTACTAAACGAAAACCCAAATCTCGGCTGCGACTGTTAGGCGCACCACTGTAACGAACCGCAAGGCGCAGCTTACCCGCACTGGCGATCCAGCTGCCGCCACGGTATACCCGAAACTTTCCTGCTTCAGGGCCTTTCGGGTCTTTCTCTGGACTATTGCTGTAATAAGTATCGCCATACCAATCACTGACCCATTCCCAAACATTGCCTTGCATATCGTACAATCCCCACGCGTTAGGCTGTTTTTGTGCCACAGGACTGGTACGACCGCCGTAGCCTTCATTACCATACCATGCGTAACTGGATAATGCGCTAGGACTATCGCCAAAGGAATAGTGCGCGCTACTGCCCGCACGCGCGGCGTATTCCCATTCCGCTTCAGTAGGTAAGCGATAAAGTGCCGAGCCTTCGGTGGCGTTTAATCGTGTTAAAAAAGCCTGCACGTCCTCCCAACTGACTTGCTCAACGGGGTTAGAACCGACATTAAATTTACTGGGATTTGAGCCCATGACTTTTGTCCATTGCGCTTGCGTGACTTCTGTTTCACCTAAGTAAAAGGCTTTTTCAATACAGACACGGTGCGCTGGCAACTCGGCTTTACCCGTTTCTTTAAATCCCGCGTCGCCACCCATCTGAAAACAGCCCGGCGCTATTTTTACAAAAGCGATGCCATTGGTGCTTTTTGCCGCATTCTCAGCGGCCTGTAACGTGGGTATCGCTAACAAAGTGCCCATCAGTAAAATGGCTATTTTAAGGTGTTGATTGCTCTGTTTCATCGACATTCCTCTCTGACTGAAAAATACGGATTATTATGCGTTTAGTGCGTATTTAAGTGTGCTAATAAATTGATTACTAGCGCATCCTTGCATTTTACGCCCTTTTTAATCGGTACTGCTATGTGATTTTAATACAAATCCACCGGATCAATATCCAGTGACCAACGCACTTTTTTAGCCTCACGCAAGCGCGTTATTTGGGGCATAAGTTGATCCAGTACCGTGCGTAAATCAACCCGCCGATCCGCTTGTAGGAGTAACTGATAATGATAGCGCCCCGCCCTTTTTGCCATAGGTGCGGATACGGGGCCTAACAACAAAACACCAGCGACCTGCATGGCATTAATAACCGCACAAACCGCTTGCAAAAACAGCAAGGGACTGTCGGCATCCATCGCCAATGCTCTTAATAACGCTTGATAACTAAACGGTGGCAGCGCGGCGTCTTTGCGTTCGCGTAATGCCACTTCTGCAAAACGCTGATAACCTTCCCGAATCAACGTGAGTAACAAAGGATGGTCAGGTTGCCGTGTTTGCAAAATCACTTTGCCGGGTTTATCCGCTCGCCCCGCCCTCCCCGCCACTTGTACAATTAATTGTGCTAATTTCTCAGGCGCATGAAAATCAATACTAAACAAGCCGCTGTCGACATCAAGTAACGCCACCAAGGTAACATTCGGAAAATGATGCCCCTTCGCCAACATCTGTGTACCTAAAATAATATCCACTTCTTGCCGATTAATTTGCCCCAGATAATCCTCTAACGCCCCTTTACGCTGCGTAGTGTCTTGATCTAAACGAATGATGCGTTGCGCAGGAAATAGATTTTGCAATACTTTTTCAATACGCTCCGTGCCTAAGCCTAAGGGCGTTAAAGCGGCTTTCTTACACGCGGGACATTGTTGCAACAAAGGTTGCTCGTCACCGCAATGATGACAGCGTAGCTGACGTTTATCATAATGCGTAACCAGATTAGCATCACAACGCTGACAACGTGCCACCCAGCCGCAACTGTGACAGATTAACGTCGGCGCATAGCCGCGCCGATTTAAAAAAATCAGCACTTGTTCATTTTTAGCCAGTGTCGCTTTTATCGCCTGCAATAATGGCGCAGACAAGCCTTCCTGTATTTTTTTATTGCGAATATCCAGAATAAGAAAATGCGGTTCAGTCGCCTGACCTGCGCGCGAGGGTAATGGCAGTAATTGATAGCGCTGCTGCACGGCATTTTCAAGGCTTTCAAAAGACGGCGTGGCAGAGCCTAACAGAATCGGAATCTTTAAGCGTTTCGCGCGCATAATCGCAACATCGCGCGCCGAAAAGCGAAAGCCATCCTGCTGCTTAAAAGAGCTGTCATGCTCCTCATCTAAAATAATCAGCCCGGGATTTTTTAACGGCGTAAATAATGCCGAACGTGTACCCAATAAAATCCCTCCCACGCCCTGCTGCATGTGTAACCACGCCGTTTGCCGTTGCGTATCGGTCAGTCTGGAATGCGAAATGGCAATCGGCACATTAAAGCGCTGCTTAAAACGTGCTTCCAATTGCGGCGTCAAGGTAATTTCCGGCAACAACACCAGCACCTGTTGCCCCGCTGCCAGCACCGTAGAAATAATGTGCATGTACACTTCGGTTTTACCGCTGCCGGTGATGCCTTCCAATAAAAATACCCGAAAATGTTGCAATGCCGCCCGCACCTGTTCAATCGCGTGCTGCTGCTCCGGATTAGCCAGTAAGGGTGCTTGCAAGTCGTGGTTTTGCGGTATCGGCGCTGCAATTTGCGCTGCAACGATAAGCAGCCCTTTATCTATTAAAGCGTTCACTGTTGCGCGTGAAGGCGTCACTGTTAGCGCTAACGCCTTATCACTCAAGCATTGCAAGGGCTGCGTCTGGAAATGGGTTAATAATTGCTGTTGTTTTGGCGCGCGTTTTAATTGCACCGGATCAAGCTGTATGCCCGCCTCGCTCAAGCGATACACTCGAACAGTCGGGCATTGTGCAGGATGGCCTTTTCTGAGCGCCAGCGGAAAAGCGGCACTCATCACCTCGCCGATGGGATGGTAATAATAACGGCTCGCCCACAACAGCAGTTGTATGTCGTGGGGAAAAAGCAGCGATTCAGCATCCAAAACCGCATCAAGCGCTTTTAGTTTCTTAGACGCCGTTGCGCGGCTACTTATTACGGGTAACGTCATTAAAATGCCAATTTTAATGACGTTACCAAACGGCACGCGCAGGCGTACCCCAATGTGTAATTGGCTGGGATCTATATGCTCAGGAACACTGTAATCAAATAATTGATTAACGGGAATAGGAATGGCAACACTAACAATACAGACAAATTCAGCGGGTACAGGCGCCATAGATTAATAGGTTTTGCGGAAAATTAAGGCGCATCAAAGCGGAGGTTGGTAATTGTAATTATACCATTCGCGGTGAAGGGATTCTCTGCGCTAGAAATTTAAGACTCATCGTCATAAGTTGAGGCATTGATGCTTTGGTGACAGCGGAGTTCTGAACACAACGCTTAATCTACCGGACTTGTGTGGGTTAAAGATAACATTTGACCATGCAAT
>JAPLRW010000175.1 GCA_026398935.1 Methylococcales bacterium | reverse complement strand
GTAATCGGTACGCACTGTTCGCCCATTTTTTTGCCGTTCAAAAGATTGGTACTGTTTATGATGAGAAACACTCACAAAACATCACACCTGACTTGAAATGCCGCCTCTTTTTAAGGTGACAATGAAATATTTCTAACCTAATCTACAACACAAGTATCTACTTTAAATATCAGGATGTCCATACCAGAAAGGGTCGTAATGCTTCCTGCTCCGTTTTGGTGAATTATTACCATGCGGTTAAAAACGCCCCTTACTTTTTCAATGCTCTATTACGTCGAGCATCTTTGGGGTCGTGCAATAAAGCTCGATAAATTTCAATCCTATCCGCTGCTTGCAAAATGTGCTGCAAAGTACAGGGCTGGCTAAAAATCCCCACTTGATTCACCGCGAGATCAATCTCTAAGTTCTGTTGTAAAATTCCGCTGGTTTCAATCGCCTGGAGTACGGTACAACCAACAGGCACGGCTAATTCAATAAGAACCTGAGCCTCTGGCCTAGCATAGGCGACTTCAATCGTAATCAATGCATTAACCATACAATTGCTTGGCGCGCTGGGTAAAAGAGCCCACCATAGTGTTACAGATTTGATTAAACACGACACCAAAAGCCAAAGCGGCCAACTTGCCATTCATTTCAAACTGGAGATTCAGTGAAATTTTACTGGCATCTTCCCGCAACGGCATAAAATCCCAGACACCTTCTAAATAACTAAAGGGTCCATTAAGCAAGCTGATGGTAATACGCCCACCGGGATCACTGTGATTACGCGTTGCAAACGCTTTATTAAAGCCACCTTTTGCAATGATTAATTCGGCCTCAAGCACGTTGTCTGCACGGCTCAAAATACGGCTACCACTGCACCACGGCAAAAACTCGGGATACGCTTCAACGTCTTCAACAAGATTAAACATTTGTAGCGCCGAAAACTTCACCAACGCGCTTTTTTCAACGGTGGTCATAATTACAGCACCCCAACCACATGCAAGAACACTAAAAAAATGCCTGCGTGCGCAACATAGCGCACTAATATTAACCAAATTTGATAATACAGCGGATTAGCTAATGCTAATTCAGCTTCTGCATCTTTTTGTACCATTACCCAGCCAGCAAAAATGGCAATACAAAAGCCACCAATGGGGAGCATTAAATTCGCGGTCAGATAATCCAGAAGTTGAAAAAAAGTTTTATCAAAGACTTTAACATTCGACCAGATATTAAACGAAAACACCGATCCCAAACCTAATACCCAAACACTCAACCCTGTCCAGATACACGCCACTTTCCGATCCATTGTGCGCGATTCAATCAACCAAGCTACTGCAGGTTCAATCAACGAAATAGCCGAGGTTAACGCGGCGAAAACCAACATAACAAAAAACAGTACACCAGCAAACCAGCCCCCCGTCATATTGCCAAACGCAATCGGCAAGGTCTGAAAAATAAGCCCAGGCCCTGAGCTAGGTTCTAAATGATTGGCAAAAACAATGGGGAAAATAGCAATACCGGCCAAAAGCGCAACAACCGTATCAGCCGCGACAACCAACAAAGATGTACGAGCAATAGACACATTTTTGGGTAAATACGCCCCATACACCATAATGGCACCCATGCCTAGACTCAAGGTAAAGAAGGCATGTCCCATGGCAATTAAAATCGCATCGCCAGTAATTTTACTAAAATCCGGTTTAAACAGAAAGCTAAGCCCTTGTTCATACGCCCCTGTTGTCATGGCGTATCCCACCAATAGCATTAACAAAACAAACAGTCCCGGCATTAAAACCCGCACGGCCTTTTCCAAGCCATTTTGTATACCTTGTGCAACCAGCCACATCGTTATACTCATAAACAGCGTATGCCAAAAAATCAAGGTCAACGGGCTACCGGTAAAGTTATCAAACAACTCTTTAATGTCCCTGGCTTCAGCACCCGAAAAACTGCCAAAAAAAGCTTTAAACACGTACGCCATCGACCATCCGGCAATAACACTGTAATACGATAATATCAGCATGCCCGCCAATACACCCATCCAACCCAAATAATGCCAACTCTCATCTGCATTGGCTTCTTTGGTTAATAAGCGCATAGCACCGATAGGACTCTGACGCGCACGCCGGCCTAACATACTCTCAGCCATCATCAGCGGTATCCCAATCACTAATACACTGATTAAGTAGACCAATACAAACGCACCACCACCATTTTCACCGGTGATATACGGAAATTTCCAAATATTACCCAAGCCCACCGCTGAACCGGTAGCCGCCAAAATAAAGGCAAATCGTGAAGACCATTCACCATGAACTGTTTTTTTATCCATATCCATTATGTTGCGCCCATCCTCTATAAATGCTTAATATCACTCATTAATTTATATAACAATCCCTACTAAGCGTATTCGCTTTTAAATGACTGTCAACGGTTATCAATTGTTTTAACTGACTGAGGCATCCGCGCTCGTTGCTTAAAGCTAACAATTATCAGCCAATCGGTTAAAATACCAAAATTATTACGCTACGTCAGTTTAAAAATATCAATATCCCGATTATGATCGTAACTTTAATACCCCCAGCAGCCTTAATATGACAGCCAAAACCTCTAAACAAAAAAAAGCCCCTAACGCGACCATTGCTTCTAACCGTTCGGCGACGCATGAATATTTTATTGAAACCCGCATGGAAGCCGGCTTGGTTTTGGAAGGCTGGGAAGTTAAAAGTTTACGGGATGGCCGAGTACAACTAAAAGAAAGTTATGTCATCGTTAAGCGCGGTGAAGTTTGGTTAGTCGGCGCGCATATTTCGGCGTTGTTATCCGCGTCTACGCACATCAAGCCGGAAGCCGTTCGCCCTAAAAAGCTGCTGCTGCATTATTATGAAATCAATAAACTGATTGGCGCCGTGGAACGTAAAGGCTATACCATCGTCCCGTTATCAATGTATTGGAAACAAGGCCGCGCCAAAATTGAAATTGGCCTCGCCAAAGGCAAACAGTTACATGATAAACGCACCAGTTCTAAAGACCGCGACTGGGAACGTGAAAAAGCCCGCATCATGAAACATGCTTAAACAGTCAGAACGCCCGATGCTTAACTATCCCCATCTGTTAGCCGCAGATACCAGCCTGTTGCTCATCATAGATCAGCAAAGTAAGCTGTCTGCAACAATGCCTGAGGCCGAGGCTAAAGCCATGACCGACAATACCGTCAAACTGTGTACGGCTGCCGACATGCTGAATATTCCGGTACTGCTCACGGAACAATACCCGAAAGGATTGGGAGCGACAGATCCTAGCATCAGCATGGCATTACCCG
>JAPLRW010000159.1 GCA_026398935.1 Methylococcales bacterium | reverse complement strand
TCGACTGAGCAAGGATTACGAAGTGTTGACCGAATCTAGCACCGCTTTCATTCATATTGCCATGATAAATCTCATGCTTGGGCGACTTGAACGCTAAACTGAGGACTTTTGAAACACGCACTAAGAAAAGGTGCGGTTTTATTAAGCACATCATTAATAAATTCTAAGGGGGAGTCTATTTTTTCAAGGTCACTAAAGATGATGCGATAACCCTCTTTTTGATAGTCTTTTAATTGATTCAGTACCGTGGTTTTTCCAACGCGGCGTTCAGCGGTAAACAATATTGAACGTTCGTTTAATAATGTCCAGATGCGCGCAATCACCTTTTCTCTGCCAAATATTTTACTCACAATACACCTATAAAAATATAAAATAACGTACGATAAATTTATTGTACAATAAATTTATCGTACGTAAATATATTTATAGCTTCATAGGTATTTAATACGCAGGCTTTTGCAACTATTTCATACGCAGAGACAAGCCTGCACTGCAAAAAAACACTTGCTCACATGCTTGTGCCATCAATTGCGCCGCTTTGCCGGATAAATCAACAAACTGCCGCGCCAAAGGATTGTCAGGGATGATACCTAAGCCTACTTCATTGTGTACTAACACCAAATCCGCGGGTAACTGCATGACGGCGTCTAATTCCTGCAAAATAGCGGCGGAAGGGATTTGATGATACAGCTGATTATTGAGCCACATGGAGACACATTCAACTAACACGGGCTGCGCACAGGTTTGCAGAACATCCAGCAGTTTCATCGGCTCTTCCAGTGTGATGAATAAATCCTGGCGGCGTTGCTGATGAATGTGGATGCGCTCCAGCATTTCAGTATCAAAAAACTCGGTAGTCGCTAGATAATAAGGTCTACAGTGAGGATTTTGTTGCAGAATATACGCTTCAGCCAAGCGGGACTTGCCACTTTTGATGCCACCTAAAAACAATGTTTTCATGTTAATAACACTCCCAGCGTTAATAAACCGATAACCATACTATTAATGCCCGTTTTCATCGCTAGGGCTTGGGTAAGCGTTGCTTGATTAATGGGGTTAATGGCTAGGCCTAAAGTAGGTTTATGCTTGATTTTTCCGTGATAGCTAGCATCACCACCCAGCGCAACACCTAATGCACCCGCCATTGCGGCTATTGGGAAACCAGCATTGGGGCTCTCCAGTTTATGTCCATCGCGCAGCACACATTGCCAAGTATGGCGCTTATCAGCGGCCAATAAAATAATCAGTAATGCCGTTAAGCGTGCCGGAATATAATTGGCAATGTCATCTAAAATCGCAGCGGTTTTACCAAAATAAAAATAACGCGGGGTTTTATAGGCAATCATTGAATCCAGCGTATTGATGACTTTATAAACGGCAATGCCCGGCAGGCCGAACAGCAGTAAATAAAACAACGGTGCGATAACCCCATCACTGAGATTTTCAGCCCAAGTTTCCAGCGCGGCTTTATAGCTATCGCTATTACTCATGGCTTCCGTATCGCGACTGACCAAATAACGTAATGCCTGCTTAGGATCTTCACTGGTTACAATAGCAGCGACACTGCTGTGTAACATATGCATCGCCAGTCCGGTGGAGGCGAGTAGTCCTACGCTAATTAGTGCGAATACCGGGGGCAGTAATTGACACAGATACACCAGTACAACACTGATTAATAAAGTTATCGCCACTAAACTAGCGACCAGAAGTGCTCCCGGTAGAATACGGTTACGGTAAAAACGACGCTCAAAAGCGTTAATGAAATCCCCCATAAACATCACCGGATGTTTACAGGAAAACTCACCGAACAGGCTATCAATTAGGTAAGCTAAAAGCGCTAATTTTTCATCGACCATATCGGCAAAGCCCTGTATTTGCGCTTCACGGTACTGTGCGTAGTGGTAGCCTTGATAGTCGGGATTAATGGCTTGAAAATAATCGGTACGAAAAATATCATTATCAAAGACGCCGTGTACATGCGTGCCTGCCACGCAGTCGCGTTGATAATACAAGGGATATTTATCCATGCGGCCACTGTGAATTTCATAGCCTTTGATGGCGGAAAATGAAAACAGTGGATAGACGCCACGCCGCACTATTTTAGGGCTTTCATAGGTGACGCTGTCGTAAATAAAACCTAAGCCAATCTCCATGCTAGGCGTGTCATGCTCCAAGGCATCTGGATCGTGTAATTCTTGGCAGAGCATTTGAAAACCGCCGCAAACACCAAAAATAGCTTGCTTAAAGGCCTGAATTTCTTCAAAGAGCCCTTGTTCTTTTAGCCACTGTAAATCCCTGATCACGGTTTTACTGCCGGGTAGTAGCAGCATATCAAACTGCGTCAGTGGTTGGTAACTGTGAATTAATTTGACGTCACAGCAGGGGTCAGCCATCAACACATCCAAATCGTTATAATTGCTTAAGCCGGGATAAGCAATAACTGCCACGCGTATTTTGACAGCACTTAAGCGTTGTTGATAATTGTGCAACGATTGCGAATCTTCCATATCAATATTCAGAGGATGAAAAGGGAGAACCCCTAAAACCGGCACGCCAAAACGCTCTGCAATGATTTTTTCGCCCTCGTCAAAAAAACGCCGATCCCCACGAAATTTATTTACCACCACGCCGATGAGATTACGGCGCATGACAGGATCCATTAGCGTCAGCGTGCCATAGATAGAGGCAAAAACCCCGCCACGCTCAATGTCAGCGACCAGTATATTTTGGGTGTTAAAGGTATTGGCAACAAAGGTATTCGACAGATCTTTGTGCAGTAAATTGAGCTCAACAGGCGAGCCTGCACCTTCGGCAACGACCACGTCATAGTCTTGCAGCAGTTGCGTAAAGGCGTTCTTAACCACCTGTTTTAAATTATCAATTTCTGCATAATACGTCGCAATAGATTGGTTTTGATACACCAAGCCATTAACAATCACTTGTACGGAAGATTTACCGTGAGATTTCAGCAATACCGGATTAAAGCGGTAACTGGGTTCAACTCTGGCTGCTTCGGCCTGCAAGCACTGCGCTCTGGAAATTTCCCGACCTTCAATGGTCACGGCAGAATTATTAGAGACATTTTGCGCCTTAAACGGCGCAACCTTTAAACCCCGGTCAGCAAAAATACGGCACAAAGCCATAACTACTGAGGTCTTACCCGCATCTGAACTGGTACCGAAGACGGCTAATGGCTTCATGATTCAATTCCTTTTAAACGCTTTAAGCCATCACTAAGATGACGAATGGCGATGGGGTCTTTTACGGCAAAACGCACATGGCTTTTATCCAAACCGATAAAGTTATCACAGACGCGAATTAACAGACGAGAGGGTGCTAATAATGCTTGTAACTGCTCACCGTCCATACCATCCTTTAATTGTGCCAGTAGGAAATTCGCCTGCCCCAGATAAATTCGCCTAAATAAGCCTGATTCTTGTAATACCTGTTGCAGCAAAGCGCGCCATTGCGTGGTTTGCTGGCGGGTTTTGGCAATAAAAGCCTTATTGGCTAAGGCTTGCTGCATATAGCTCATATCCAGGCTAGATAATTTCCAGGCAGGTTCCAGTTGTTTTAAGCGGGATATGGCCTGTGTTGCCGCCATGATAAAGCCGATACGAATCCCGGCACAGCCGTAAAATTTGCTTAAGGATTTAATCACAAACAATTTATCGTAACCGGCAATGTGTGTGCTTACCGAATCTGCCTCGCAAAAATCCAGAAAGGATTCATCGATAATAATAGTGCAGTCTGCGGCTTGCCACTGGGTTAATAACGCTGGCAATGCGTACAGCTGACCATCGGGTGTTGAGGGATTAACCAATACGACCGTACTGCCACGCGGAATATCGGTTAGATTATCGCTAAAGCGATTAAGTGACTGTACGTTACAGCAGCCTAACTGCTTAGCAATCTGGGCATATTCAATGTATAACGGCGCATATAACACCACCTCTTTCGGTTGTAACCAGCGCAATAAAGCAAAAATAGCCGCACTGGCACCGTTAAATACCTCAATATCAACACCATCAGGGATTGGGTAACGTTGCTTGAGCGCCTGTTTTAACAGCAGGTAATCAGGATCGCCATAAGGGCTGATATTTACATGCTGTAAACAACGGGCATCAATCGCCTGATGAGGGTTAATATTAGCCGAAAAATCCAGCACGTCTTTAGGGGAGCAGTGTAGCTGTTTCGCAAATTGATAGATATTGCCGCCGTGTTGCATGGGTATGATTTATTGATTAAGGTAATGAATGTACGTGTAGTTATTAACGTGCTGGAACTTATGCACCGAGCCTACATCAATTTTAAACTGAAAGGCGTTAGCAGCGGGTAGCTTCAAAATATGTGCTAATAAGGCACGGATAACACCCGCGTGGGTGATAATTAATAGTTGTGCTGCATTGGTCTTTAATACGTCCTGCCAAAAATCACCCACGCGCATCACTAAGTCGGTAAAGCTTTCGCCGTTGGGCGGGGCGATATGGACAAAATGTTCCGTCCAATACTGTAATGTGTCCGCATCAAGGTCATCAAAACGGCAGTTTTCCCAGTCGCCAAAATTAATTTCCAGTAAGCGCACATCCGTAATTACCGTCGCTGTAAGGGTTTTTGCTAGTGTTAAGCAACGCGTTAAAGGACTGCTGAATACCAGACAATCCGAGCGCTGCTCAGGTAATTTCTTGCTTACGCGGCTCATTTCTTCGGAAAAGCTCTTTGCCAACGCGACATCACTTTGCCCATAACAAAGACCTGGAGGCGTCGCCGTTTGGGTATGGCGAATTAAATATATATCCATAGTGCGCTAACGCTTAAATAAAAAATACTTTCTGCAAGCTGTTGACTGGCACCCAAGCAGTCACCCGTGTAGCCGCCAATGTGCCGATAAAAATAGCGTCCCAAACCGACATTAACCAACCATACCGGCAGCAGCGCTAACCAACACAGTGAGGGCAATAACAGTAAGGGCAATAATGCGCTACTGGCAGAAAAAACCAGATTACTTCGCGTCGGTTTGTAGACAGCCACCGCCGCTTTGCTGTTATTTTCGCGGGCATATTCGTAGCGCTGCATAATGCACAGCGGCATTAAACGACTAACGCTCTGACCAGCAAGTAACATGAGCGGCACTAAGGTGAAGGGGGCGTCGCTCAATACGCTGATTTTCAATAAAAAAATTAATAATAACCCTAATCCGCCATACGCGCCAATGACAGAGTCTTTCATGATTTCTAAAATACGTGCTTTGCCCCAGCCACCGCCAAAGCCATCACACACGTCAGCAAGGCCGTCTTCATGAAACGCACCAGTAAGAAAAATCCCGACAATGAAGGCTACTATAACTGCCGTCGTTTGTGACCACAGCGTATCAGCCAGAACGAAACACAACGCCATAATACCGCCAACCAACCAGCCAATGAGCGGTAAATACACGGTGGCTTTGGGCAGGTCTTTATAATCCAGGGTGATAGGACTGGGAATCCGGGTGTAGAAACTGAGTGCTAATAAGAAAAGTTTTAATTGCGACATAGGAGCTTAAGGCTAATGATCAACCCCCGCCTCAGCAAAGGTCGCCATTTCATTTAAAAATAAGACGGCTGATTGTAACAGCGGGAAAGCCAAGGCAATGCCGGAGCCTTCACCTAAACGTAAATCCATATTTAATAACGGTTTGGCGTTAAAGTGGTTTAATAATGCTTGATGTCCACGTTCACTGGATACATGGCTAAAAATACAATACTCCAACACCTGCGGGTAAAGCATGTAAGCCACTAGCAAAGCGGTGCTGGCAATAAAACCGTCAACCATAATGAGCATTCCGCTTGCTGCTGCTTGTAGCGTTGCGCCGACCATCATGGCAATCTCAAAGCCGCCAAATGTCGCTAATACCTCTAAAGGCGCTTGAATGTCCGGGTGTCGGTTAAGTACCTGCTGTAAAAGACTTAACTTGCGGTGTAATTGCTGATCATCTAAGCCAGTACCGCGACCGACACAATGGCTTAAAGGCGTAGCCGTTAAACGCTGCATAAGCAACGCGGCGGCGGAGGTGTTGCCGATACCCATTTCACCAAAGCCAATGCAATTGCAGCCTTGTTGCTGTTGTTGTAAAACCAGCTCGGCACCTGCTTGTAACGCTTGGCGGCACGCGTCTGCCGTCATGGCAGGTTGTTGCAGCATATTTTGTGTGCCGTAGCCAATTTTTGCATTGATCAGGCTTGGATGACGGATTAAATCGGTTTTAACACCCGCATCTACGATGAATAAGTTTAGCTGATGTTGCTGTGCAAACACATTAATGGCTGCGCCACCGCTTAGGAAATTGGTCACCATTTGCGCCGTTACACTTTGTGGATAGGCACTTACACCTGCTTCTGCAATACCATGGTCTGCGGCGAAAATAAGAATACAGGGCTTGTTGAGCTGGGGTGTCAGACTGTTTTGACATAAGCCAATCTGTAACGCTAACGCTTCCAATTGACCTAACGCACCCAAAGGTTTGGTCTTTTGGTCAATTTTTGTCTGTAATGCAGGCTTAAGTGCTAAGGAGAGGGGGGCGATGGTGAAGTTTAACGGCACGGTGATTCCCACGTATTTTCAAATAAGTAAGCGTTAATATCCTGGCGCGCCGCCCACTGTTCTTGTTCCAACATCGGTTTGTCGTAAAAATCTGCTACATGTCCCAAGCATAAAATAGCAATGGGTTGGCTATCACTGGGCATGTTTAAGAGTTGTTTTAATGCTTCTGGCTCAAACATGGATACCCAGCCTAAGCCTAATCCTTCCGCGCGCGCGGCTAACCACATATTTTGTATGGCACAGGCGAGCGAAGCGAGATCCATTTCCGGTAAAGTACGCCGACCAAAAATATGTTGCTCGCGTTGCGCACAGAGCGCCGCGACCAATATTATCGGACACTCCAGAATGCCTTCCACTTTTAGCCGCATAAACGCCTCTTCCCGTTCATTTAGTGCCTTAGCCGTGCATATTCTTTCTTGGTCAACCAAGGCGTGAATCGATTGTCGTAGATCAGGGCAACTGATGCGAATAAATCGCCACGGTTGCATAAAGCCCACGCTAGGTGCATGGTGAGCGGCCATTAATAAGCGACTTAATAGCTCAGGAGCAACAGGGTCGGGTAAAAAATGCCGCATATCACGCCGTTCATAAATGGCACGATAAACTGCTGCAATGTCTGCTTCAGCGTAACGGTTTTTACTCATGGTATGCGCAGTTGCTTCGGTCATAAGTACCTACTTCCCATAGGGCATAAAAGCGTACCCTATGGGGTGAAATGACGAAAAAATCGTCGGCACTAAATGGCTTTATTACGGCTGCTAGGCGTCAGCGATAATGATGTTAGCACTCTAACCGTCGCTATAATCACCACGCTATACACCAGCGCACCACTGACATACGGTACATAATACTGTGCCACGCGATCAGCATATTGCATCCAGTTTAAGTCAGTAAAACGCTCGGATAACACATAAAAGCTGCTATTAGAGATCATAAAGGCCACCGAACTTGCCATAACCAGCAAGCCTAATTGCAGTGACAGGTCACGTACACGCATAGTTTTGAACGGTGTCGCGGCACGACCTGCAAAAAACAGCGCAGCATACGTTGGTATTAAAAAAACATAGGCAGGTGATATGCAGTAATCGCTCACGCCCATGTGGCTGATGGCGACATAATCAATCAAGGCCGCTTCCAGCAGCAAAACGCTAAAAAAGCGCAAGCCGCCAAACCACAAGCCTGCCATAAAAAATACCGCTAATGAGGCATCCGGTAAAGAAATCGCTGATCCAAAGTGATTGGAATGGGCGCGGGTCGCCAACATTAAGCCCATTAAAGCCCATATTCCTAAGGGGGTTTTTGTGACAGTAGACAGTGAAAGCATGGTTAAATCCTTGTTGTAGCAGGTGATTAATAAAGGGATATTGGGTTTTATTATACTGTATATCAATCGGGGAAATAGATAAACTCCCCGATTAATAAGGCTAGAGACGCACTTATTACGACTCTAGCACGTGCTTAGTTATTGTAATGGATTGAAAAAAAGAAGTTTCTGCCTTGCTGGTTATACGTGCTAACGGTCTGGTATTCTTTGTCAAACAGATTGCTTAACTTGGCACTGAGCATCCAATTTTTATTAATATGATAGGCGCTGCGTAAATCAGCGGTTACAAAGCCCGCCGCTCTAATTGTATTGTCTGGATTATCAAAACGATGGTCTTGTGCCATAACATTCGCCCCTACATCCACATCACCGAACGATTTAGATAAATCAAACATTATCGTTTTGTCTGCACGGCGTGGTAAACGTTTATTGGTATCCCTCGCTTCAGGGCTTAATATGTTCATATTTAATTTAGCATTCCAGCCCAGTAATTGCGCGCCAATTTCAGCTTCCAATCCATCAATTTGTGCTTTACCAATATTTTGCGCGCTGTAATTAAAGTTCTTGTCCGGTACCCAGGTAATCAGGTTAT
Source organism: Methylococcales bacterium (assembly GCA_026398935.1). Taxonomy (GTDB): domain Bacteria; phylum Pseudomonadota; class Gammaproteobacteria; order Methylococcales; family Methylomonadaceae; genus SXIZ01. The sequence goes on along the minus strand of JAPLRW010000159.1, from coordinate 2,136 downwards.
CAATATTGGTATGATAAGCACGCAATTCCCATTGTAGCCAGTCATGTTTACCCGCAAGTCCCGTCTCAAAAGAGGCCGATTCTTCTGGGTTTAAATGTGCATTACCACCGGTGGGATAATAAAGATCGTTAAATGACGGCGCTTTAAATGCATTACCAAAATTAGCAAAGGTGCTGATACCATAAGCCCAGTTAGATCGCCAGCCGACACTCCCAGTGACATATTGACCAAACTGTTCATTTTGATCGCCACGTACCGACGCGTTCATAAATTGATTCGTCCATATTTCACCGGTATATTCAGCGAATAGCCCCACATCGTAACGAGATGTCTTGGTGAAAGCGGTATCACTATTTAGTTCATCCAGGCGATAATCTGAACCGAGAATCAGTTTATGTGCGTCCGCTAGTGTGATTTCATTTAACCAACTGGCATTCCAGCGAGTGGTATCAAATTGGCTATAAAACGTATTATTAGGTAAAAAGCTGGTGTTCTCATCACTACTTTGTCCTAAACGTAGCGTGGAATGCCAACGATCAACAATATCCATATTGCCCGAAACACCCACAGTTTGGTTGATAAAGGCTAAGTTATCACCGGAGCCAGGATAACTATCGTATTTGCTGCTGCCTTCAGCACGAATGAAAAAAGCTTCAATTTCCGCATTATTGTCAAAACGGTGGCCTGCGCGCGCATTCATGGCGGTATTTTGATAACCATCTTTGTCCGGCTGATTAAAACCGTAAGGGCCGGGAATGGGTTGCCGCGCGTTAATGCCTTCGCTACCGATAGAAGAAGCCCCTACACTGTACCAATTATTTTTCCATTTACCATTCACAGCGCCCGCTGCACGGTAGGTATCATAAGAGCCGCCACCCGCATCCAGTGTTGCATGCGGTTTTTCTGAATCACCGCCTTTGCGGGTAAAAATCTGAATAACACCGCCAATGGCTTCCGAACCGTAAAGACTTGATTGTGGGCCACGAATAATTTCTACGCGCTCAATCTGGTCAATCGGCATAAATTCAAAGGGCGAGGTGCCCAAGGTTGCCGAGCCGACTTTAATGCCGTCAACCAATACCAGTACATGATTGGAATTGGTGCCGCGCATAAAGACACTGGTGGTGCTGCCCATGCCGCCATTTTGGGTCATATCCAGCCCTGTTGTGCCACGCAATAACTCAGGTACAGTTTTAACCTGCAAACGGTCAATATCTTTACGGGTATAAATGGTTGATGCCGCCGATAAATGTGCTTTGGCAACCTCGGTTCTGGTTGCGGTAACTACCATCTCAGGGAGATCTACGGAGGATTCAAGCGATTTTTCTTGTGCATGGACAGTAAAGCCCGCCAAGAGTAATGAACTAACGATGATTTTTTGCATACTGTTCTCTGCGCCGCCCGCGCTAAAAGTGAACGAAAATGCAGGATGGGTAGAAAGACGAAAGAGACAGGGGAATGGGTGGCGTAAGCGTATGCTTGCCGGATAAAGCTGGCTGTCTATTTCGTAAACAGCCCACCGCTGCAGCGAATATCCTTATAGGCCGGTCTCCGGGCTTATAAGCGGCGCGAACCTGAATCATCACCTTCCCATGTCATACACAGTGGCCATTTGATGATTTTTAACTTATATACCGTTGCGGGGGCAGCGTCGGATTTGGCTTTAGACCTTACCGACTTCTCGTTTAACCATCCAGTTATGACAACCTTCTGGAACCTTAAAGGAGGGCGTACTATAACGGCTTATTTTCATAAAGCAAGTTTTATCGTGGGATAATACCGCCTCAATAAAATTTAGGCATCAAGGATAGTATGCGCATAGCATTATTAGCAGGTACGCATTCTGGGTGTGGTAAAACCACCATAACGCTAGCGTTACTGCGTTATTTTCAGAAACAAAATCAAGCCATTACGGCTTTTAAAGCCGGGCCGGATTTTCTTGATCCACTGTGGCATCAAGCCATTATGGGTAAAGCATCCTACAATTTGGACACGCGCATGATGGGAGAGGAGGCGTGCCGTTTGCAATTATTAGCGCAAGCCGAACACACTGAAATAGCTTTGATTGAAGGGGTGATGGGGCTGTTTGATGGTGCGTCTGGTGTCGGTGGTGAAGGCTCTAGCGTGGATCTTGCG
>JAPLRW010000278.1 GCA_026398935.1 Methylococcales bacterium | reverse complement strand
TAGCCGCAACACTACCGCTGCCGACATCACCTCCAATTCTAGATCCCGCATCGTCTAAATGCACCGTAAGCGAAACATCGCCTGCTGCACCGCCGTTATAATCATGATTGCCGTTAAGCGAACTGGTGTAGCTTAGACCGTTGGTCGCATCATTCAGCAACGTTTGAATATCAGCCGCTTGTCCGGTTAAAACCAGTGTGCCAGTATTATCGCCAGCAATAGTGATGCTATGCCCATTAACCGTCGTTGATGTTTGTGCGCTGCTGCCTGCGATGCCAAGCGATCCATCAGGAACGCTTAAGGTTACTGTCACGGGCAAAGCAAAAGCTAATGATTCTGCGTCACTGACGGTAAAACCATTAATAAGTGTGCTGACATCTTCATTAATGGTTGGCGCATTAGTATTGGTCAGTATGGCGAGATCATTAACTGAAGAGGCATAAAGCGTAACGCTACTGGCGGATAAGTTAGGTGTAAGCACTACAGGAACGGCACTGGCTTCATTTACACTGTACCAATTGGGTGTAGTGGTATCTATCGCTGTTGGTGCGCCACCCGCCGTTGGGTTTTGATTGGTACTTCCGCCGTTAGCATTACCCGACCCATCGCGCAGCCGGTCATCGACTATTACCTGTACTTTATAGACAGCATCCTTATCAGCGGGGACGTCAGCTGTTAATGTCGCTAATGAAGTGTTTACAGCGGCTTGTGTGCCACTAATAACCAAATAACCGTTTGTAGCATCAACTGTAGACCCTGTCCCGGCTGTTGCAGCAAGCGTAAACCCTGCGTAGGCAGCTAAATTAGTAAACGCTGTTCCATCGCCATTTAACAGCCTGACCGTTACTTGCACAAAATCAATCTCACCCATTGCGAGGCTTGCTAAGTCAGCATCGTTAAGGCTAAAACCTGTAATGGGGTTTGGTGCAGAAAGATTGTCGAGGTTAATAATCGTTTGCGTCGCGGACAGCGTCGGCGCATCGTTGGTTGGCAGGATTTCAATGTGGTATATAGCTGGCGTTGGTGCAGCTGCGCCTTGTGCGGTCGTTGTTATTCCAACGGTATAATCACCATCACTAACAACATAAGCGATAGAGTCTGTAAAGTTTTCCGAGCCATCATGACGATATTGGATTTTGCCCGTGTCCAAATCTTCCTGAGTAAACACCGAGTTTACACTGATAACGGCGTTATCACGTAATATTACGCCATGCGCCGGGGCTGTGATAATGCGGTATTGCCGTTGTTCAGAACTGTTATCCGTATCACTGTAGGATATGTGTGCCGTACCGGTATTATCGCCTGACGTAGTTGGCGTACCAGAGCCCACTACGCCATTAATTTGAGCACTATAAGTAGCCCCACCAATGGCAACCGCTTGACCTTCTTTAACCGCGCCCGCTTCTGCGGCCGTTAATTTGGAATCATTTTTTAATACCAGAGTCCCGCTGTCGCTAAAACGCCTGCACTATCCAGAGCTTCCAATTTGAACGTATCGGTATAATTTTCGGTACTGTCGTGAGAATACTTTAATGTGCCGGCATCAAGCTGAGTAGATGTAACGACATCACCTACGGCTAAGTGTGTTGTTGTACCTAACGTTAAAAAACCATGTGTGGGAATAGCAGTGATTTTAAAGCTTAAGGCTTGTGCCGCGGAATACCCTGTTTCAACATCAGCAACTGAATTATCTGTATCTGCCAAAATAATTTGGCTGGCATTAATAACAACATCCACAGCACCTTCAGCGAGAATGATGCGTGTGCCAACGACTGCTGTAGGCGTGTCATTTTGGGGAGTGATGTTGAGGGTAAAAACTTGCGGTGGCGATACAAAATTGCCGTCAGATACGGAGTAAGTGAAGGTATCATTGAAATCTTCTTTACCCGCATGCTGGAAACTGACGTGTCCCGCGGTAATATCAGCTTGTGTAAAGCTTTGGTTAAAGGTTAATACTGCACCATTTAGCGTAATTGAACCACTGCTTGGTAATGTATTCAGGGTGTAAACCAAGTCGGCGGCCGCCGTTTGTGTACTACTTGCTGACAGATCTGCAGTGGTTAGTGTATAGCTTGTACTTTCATCTAATGAGGCTACATTATCGCCGCTGAGGATTACGCTATTGTTAGGGGCTGGGTTGGGTAAAATATCAATGCCACCTATCCCACCAGGAGTACCAGATGGCACATTAACCTTAAAGGCATTAATCTGTAAGGTACTACCCGTTGCATCCGTATAAATGCCGCCATCACGTTGTGTATTATTGCTTAAGACAACTTCCCGCCCACCATCTTTAACCGTGAACAATAAGTCATCAGTGTGGGCAAGTCCTGAGCGATTAACATAACGCAGAGCACCACTATCAATATCATCTTGGGTAAAGGTATTACCTGCCACTAAGCGGTAGATGCCTAGTTTAAAATAGCCGTTAGCGGTATCAGGTACCGCAGTGACGGTGTAGGTCAATGCCGCATTCGGTGAATCAACATCGGTTACCTGTAGCATTGCCGTGGTAATCGGCAGGGGGAAATCAGCTGCCATGGGGCTTTGCTCAACATTGTGCGCTAATAGCGGATCATCGTTGTTCGGTAAGATGTTAAGGGTAATAACTCCAGGGCTGGTGGTTGGCGTAAGCGTTCCACCGCCTGCATCGGTTACGCTGATGCCAAATGTGCGGGATGTGGTAGATTCACTACCGTCATGACTATAGGTCAGTTTGCTAAGGTCGATTACAGTAAATGCGCCTGAAGTCAGATCGATATTTGTGTTGTTATATTTTAACGTGCCAACGGCTGGTAAGCTGGTGATTTTATAAGTTAAGACCAGATCATCAACATCCGCCCCCGTTATTGCACCGCGCGCTGAAGAAAATGGTGCCATGAGTGCGCCATTATTATCCAAGCGAATAGCCGTTTCACCTTCAATGATGTTAATCGTGCCAGATACCGTCGGTACGTCATTGACTGGCATGATTTTGACGCTGACGGGTTTATCGATCAGCAAGCCGCCCGCACCATCATCGACGGTAATATTAAAGGTATCAGTCTCACCCGCTGGTGCAGTAACTTCTGCGCCATTATGGGTATAAGACAAGGTAGTTAATTGACTGGCTGAAAAGGTCGAGCCTACCGCAATCTCAACACCATTTAATTTCAGTGTACCGCTACTGGGCAAAGTCGTTAATTTTAAAATAACTTGCGTCGTACTGTTATCAATATCCGCCAAGCCCAGTTGCGCTTGCGTAAAGCCCACACCTGATGTAGCAGGTGCGGTAAAACTGGTTGTGCCCCCCTCATTAATGCTCAGTGGCGTTCCACCGCTCATAGTAGGCGTATCGTTTACCGGAGAAATGCTTAAGTCAATGGTTTTAGTAATTCCCTCCGAAGCGACAACAACGGTAGCCGCACCGGTAGAGTTGGCTGCGCCCAAAAAGGTCATCGCGGCCATTGCCGTATTAATAGCCGTCAATGATCCGGTTAAGGTAACTGAACCTGTATTATTGCCGGATACAGTGGCTATACCCGTCGTGGAGGGAAGATTTATTTTTCCATTAGCAGAGGTCAGCGTTACCGTTTGGCTACCGCCATCCGTATCGGCAATAGATATACCGGATATAGTGAAAAGCGTGTCTTCTTGTGGGGCGCGGGTAGTGGTAATACTGTCAGTAATAATCGGACTGGCCATGTGCTGTAATCCTTGTCTCAATATTTGAAATTGTGTGAATAGATCTTAAGCTCAAGGATAGTTTGTTTTTCAAGAATTACTTTTTATAAGAATCGATGAGCGCACATAACAGCACGGTAGACGCACTTATTTATCTATTAAAATCAATTTATTGCGGATTTATAAAAGTGATATGCATAAGCGAAGTGGCTTTTTTTGTGATCTACTACGCAAATAACTGTAAGAATAATTCTACATATTTCGCAGTATTTACATCGCACCTTTGTTCACCACGACATGAAGTCACCTTTTAAAAAAGACGCTGCTCTTACCTCAAAAAGCAGCAATACAACCAGGTCAAATTATTCAGCCTATTGTCTAGCCGCGATCAATCTCAACACACCGACCTGCAACATGTAAGAAAAAATTCCGTAATTCAGCGGCAATAAGTAAGCAATAAGTAGGACTATTCTTACTCTTTTTTGGCTAATAGCTCACAAAAATAAAACAACCTTCCTTGCCGATATCAAACGATTTTTTAATACAACACGTTAATTTATTTAAATAAATATCAAAAATACAGCCCTATATTTTATTTTTCATTATTGCTTCCAAATAGTAAACCTTAAAAAAGATTCTATGCTTGCACTCAAGAAATGATTGTAAGTTTTAAATTTAATACTAAGGAGTTCCTACATGGACAGTCCCGCCAGAAGCCATTTTTTTCCGAATTAACGGCAGATATTCACCAACATACAAATATATCGAACTATTTTCGTTACCACTAAAGGTAAAACAGCCCTAAAGGGTGATTGCGTCAATAGGGCTATTTCCAATAAATTTATTGAGAACCAATATGAATACTAATAAATTAATATCTACTATTTTTATCGACGCAAGAGTGGCTAATCTGGCTGACTTACTCCCTGACTTAGAGGCGAGTGCGCAGGTTATTACAGTAAACACCGAACAAGACGGATTAAGCCAAATTGCAACGGCTTTAACGGGGCGAAAAGACATTGATGCCGTGCATATTTTATCCCACGGTAGTAGCGGTCAGCTGTACTTAGGGCGCGACAAAATTGATGCTAAGACGTTGCGTGATCACGCTGACGCATTGGCCACTATTCGCGCGACCTTGGCAGATAACGCTGAATTATTAGTCTATGGTTGTCACGTTGCTAAAAATGACGTGGGGCAAGAGTTTATTAGCTTGCTATCGGAAATGATCGGTGCGGAAGTAGCCGCCTCGCTTGATGCAACAGGTTCTGAGGATCTGGGCGGTAACTGGCAGTTGGCAGCACGCACGGGTGCGATTAAAACGACTCCATTATGTATTGAAGGGTGGCATGGGTTGTTGACTTCTATAGCACCTATTACCAACCAGCCGCCAGTAGCCAAAGATAACGCATATACGGCACAAAAAAACACCGTTCTCAAGGGTAATGTCATCACTGATGATACCGGTGTAGGTATCGATAGTGATGTTGATGCTAATACTATCGAAGTAAAAACATTTACCGTAGCGGGCGATGTAACCGTTTATAAAGCTGGGCAGACCGCCACCATTTCTGGTAAAGGTGCATTAATCCTTAATAGCAATGGTGCTTTCACTTTTACACCGCTGCCCACTTACAGCGGCACGATCCCTAATGTAACCTATACGCTTGCAGATCGCATTCAGACCAGTCTGTTCAATACAGGGGTCAATGATCAAGGTGCGGCGTTAGTGAATGGCAGTGTTGATCCGCACTGGTTGTTACTCAGTGCGCCAACGGGCGGGGCAGATGGTAGTAAAGTTATAAAACATCCTTGGGTTATCAATGATAGTGATACCGCAGCCATTGGTAATCTCTCTGCGGGCTATGGTACTTATGTTTACCAACAAACGTTTATTATTCCGCCGGACGCCGATCTATCCAGTATTAATGTCAGCTTCTATATTGCTGCCGACGATTCATATGCAGTACCGATTTATCTGAATGGCACCCAAGTTGCCACAGGTAATGGCAAGACGTTTGTGCTTAATGGCACGGCACCGTTTAAGATCGGCAGTAACACACTAACCATGAATGTTGGGAATGCTGGAGGCTACGAGTTACTGTGGATCGACAATATAACGGGGTCTTATACTTCAACATCCAGCACCAGTAACGCGACACTTTCAATTTCAGTTAACAATCCACCAGTAAATGCATTGACTGCCGTCACTGGGCTGGAAGATGCAGCCTCTATTACGCTAAAACTGGCTGGAACCGATGTGGATACGGGCGATAGCATCACGGGCATGCATGTCACCGCTTTACCGCTTAGCACCCAAGGCATACTGTACCTGGCTGATGGCAAAACGTCAGTGGTTGCAGGCACACTCTTGTCCCTAAGTGATGCCGCAGCATTGACCTTTAAACCTGCGCTTAATTTTAATGGCGTGGTTAGTATTCCGTTCACGGTGACCGATAATAAGGGTGGAACCTCGGTGGCGACCAATGCCAAAATTACGGTTACGTCGGTTAATGATGCGCCATTAGGCACAGATAAAATCCAGCCATTGTTAATTAATTCAACTGGATACACCGTTACCGCCACAGACTTTGGGTTTACTGATCCAGATGACTCGTCAGCAAATACGCTTAGTAATGTAATTATTACCGCGATTCCTGCGGGAACCGACGGTTTTTACGCGCTAAATGGTAACCGTATTTTAAGTGTAGCACTGCCTTTAACCATTAGCATAACGGATATTAACAGTAATAAACTCACTTTCGTGCCTGCGGTGGGTAAATCCGGTGTCAGTATTGGCGCATTAAGCTTTAAAGTGCAGGATAACGGTGGAACACTCAATGGGGGTGTTGATACCGCCACAGCGGCGAATAGTTTAAGTTTTACCATTGCCGCATTACCAGTTGCTACGATTGCCGTGAGTCCTGCGGTAGTAACAGAAGATGGCACACCTAATTTAGTGTACACCGTGACACTGGACAAGGCATCTACTGTGGATACGGTGATTAATCTCACCACCACCGGCTCGGCGACATCTACTACAGACTATAGCGGCAGTGTGGTATCCGTTACCGTTCTTGCTGGACAACTGACCGGCAGCGTCACGATTGACCCCACCGCAGACAGCACGGTAGAAGTCGATGAAACCGTGATCCTAACCCTGGCTGCTGGCACGGGTTATACAGTTACACCCGATAGTACGAAAGCATCTGCCACTGGCACGATCACCAATGATGACCGCCCGGTCGCCAGCATTGCCGTGAGTTCGGCGGCCGTTGCAGAAGACGGTGCGAGCAACCTGGTGTACACCGTAACCTTGGACAGACCTTCGGTCACCGATCTTACGCTTAACCTTACCAGCAGCGGTACGGCGGTAACCGCCGATTACACCGGTGCGGTGAGCAGTATTATCATTTTAGCGGGTGCGACCAGCGGCAGCGTCAGCATTGACCCCACCGCAGACAGCACGGTAGAAGCGGATGAAACCGTGATCTTAAGCTTGGCGACAGGTGCGGGTTATACCGTAGGCAAAGCCGATACTGCCACGGGTACGCCAGTATTGCGGTCAGTGCGGCTGTTGCAGAAGACGGCGCAACCAATCTGGTTTATACCGTGACACTGGATAAAGCATCCAATACCGATACCGTTATCAAGCTTAGCGCGCCTGCTGGATCAGCAACGGCTGGAACAGATTACAGCGGTGACGTGCCGTCCGTAACGATACCCAAAGGATTGCTGAGCGCTACGGTCACGATTGACCCCACCGCAGACAGCACGGTAGAAGCGGATGAAACCGTGATCTTAAGCTTGGCGACAGGTGCGGGTTATACCGTAGGCAAAGCCGATACTGCCACGGGTACGATCAGCAATGACGATGTTCCCGTAGCCAGTATTGCGGTCAGTGCGGATGTTGCAGAAGACGGCGCAACCAATCTGGTTTATACCGTGACACTGGATAAAGCATCCAATACCGATACCGTTATCA
>JAPLRW010000173.1 GCA_026398935.1 Methylococcales bacterium | reverse complement strand
CTAAACTGATTTTTTTTTAAACGCTGCAAGATCGGTTCGAATAAAAAAATTCTCCCAGTCAGGGTGTTGAATATAGTGTCTTTCAAGACTATTGGGAATACACGGCTCATACTCGCTCATTGAAAAGGTGTCCCAAACTCTCCAGTTATTAAACCAAATGACGGGTGGTTTTTTTATGTCAATATCATTGCATAGATCAATCTTGTACTCTAAGAAAGGCATGCGATTATAAGCCGCTTGCCAGGGTAAGTAGTAGTAATGTCCGGAAGCAGGAAGGCGATTTACCTTCAAGTAAAGAAGCGCGTTAAAGGGTAACGACAGTATCGTGTCATTTTCTTTTACGATGGAGCGAATGTAATGGTAAACAGGATCATCAGAGGGCTTTATATCTACTAACTGTAATGGATACTCTTTTTTTGTAACCCCATGTATGGTTGATACGGCAGCTTTACTCACATATTCTGTAAGAAAAATGAGCAACACAATACATACAAGAGCCTGTATTGTGTTGCTCGCAGACAATTTACTTATTTGTTTTTGCAGTACAAAAGCCGCCAGCAATGAAATAGCCGCAAAATTCAAAACAACAAAGCCGGCATTCTGAAAGCCACTCAGTCCACGGGGATTGACTAACAACACCGCCATAAACAGCAAGAAAATGGCACAGCTCTTTAATGCAATATCCTTGGCATTGTCGGTTTTATTTAGCGTAATAAAGACCAGCATGCAAATCCACACGCCTAAGAAAGAGACCGCTAATGTCTGTATGATAGCGTCAGGCGCAGTTGAAAAGACAATATTATTGAATACAATCCCTGAAGAAAACCCAATAAAATGGGTGTAAATCTCTTGGTTAAAGTAAAAATGGTAAATGAAATAACCCAACAAGTCGCCAAAAAATATCAGCCACCATACTACGATGGCTATCGCCAATAAGCTACCCAGCAGAAAGTTGTTTACATGGCTTTTGATATTCTGCTTTGTGGCTATTAAGGCTAAGGTGCTGCTGGCGACAAACAAAACCGCAGCCGGCCCGAAAGCATAGGCAGAAAAACAAGCTAACGTTAACGAAAAACCGGAAAAAAACAACCCCGCTTTGCTAATGGGTTCAGCAAGAAGGGCGGGGATGAGCATTTGTGACAAGGCAATCACAAACAAAAATCCCCCTATCTGTTGGTATAAAAGCATGTGTATGCTTTGTACCGCCCAAACAGAGGATAAAATAAATAAATACAGCGCCGCCGCCCAAACTCTTGTTGTAATGCCGTTAAGGATTGGGCTACAGCTTATGGCTAAGCAAGAAGCCAGCGCTAAAAAAGCCAGTTCAAGTCGAATGAATGAAAAATCCGTTTCACTGACCACTGCCGTGTAAAAGTGCGCCAGCATATAGGCGATTGGGCCGTGGTGGGCAAAGACATCGCGGTAGAGATGCTGTCCGTGGTGTAGCATTTTAGCCGCGACAAATTTTTCTGTTTCGTCGCCCACTTCGAATAGCCGCAACCCCTCCTTAACATTGACGCAAAATAACAGGACAGCGCAGATAAATGCGAACAAGCCAAGCAGTAATACAACGCTCTGTTGCGTATTAAGGTGTTTAACGTGTATTTTTATGCGGGTCAATATACGGCTTGGCGAGCAGGTCATTTTAGTGCAGCGGTACTCGCCATTGTAGCAATCCGCGCACCCATTTTCCTGCCTTCCCGTATGGCATAATTAGTGCCACGATCTTCTGGGTAAATCTGTGCCATTGAGCAGATATGCAAGCCATTTTCAGGGCCATCT
>JAPLRW010000208.1:6547-7472 GCA_026398935.1 Methylococcales bacterium | reverse complement strand
ACCGTTGAACGCCCTCTGCGCTTGAATTTTCAGGCCAGCGTTGAACGACTTGCCAAGTTAGATCAACAAAGCGCGTTTGCCAATCTGGCCTGTAGCAGAAAACTCAAAAAATTAGCCGCCTACCAAGCTGAAATAGACGCGGGCAAGGTTCTGCAACAAGCCATTAAAGTAGTGCTAGCCACACTGGATAGTGAAACCCTGTATCGTGACCGGGCTGTATTTGAGCAAGTGTTCGATGCAGCAATGAAACAGGCGAATATTAAAATCGCTGCGCCAGCTAAGAAGGCTGTATTTTCGGCCTTGTCTGAGCGCGACCCGGAAGCTGAAATATGTTTGGATGCTAAGGATAAGCCAGAACCGGATGCTGATTTGCGCGATACCGAGATTGTGGCGCTGCCGGAAGATATAAGTCTGCCGTTGCCGCTGGGGTATGACAGTGAGACCGGCCATGAGCAGTTGCTGGCGTTGGTGCATGCTCATTGTGAAGCTTATTTACAAGCCGAAGTGTTGCCGCATGTGCTGGATGCTTGGATAGACCATAGCAAAACCAAGGTGGGCTATGAAATTCCCTTGAACCGGCATTTTTATGTGTATCAGCCGCCACGTCCGTTAGAAGTGATTGCTGCCGAGATTAGCCAGTTGGAAAAAGACATTATGGCGATGTTGAGTGAGGTGGTTTGATGATAAAAATACAATCCGTAGGGGCGAACCTACGTGTTCGCCCTGTTTTCAACACAGCTATTTATCGAGTTACAAAGTTGGACGTCACTCATTATTCGTGGTATCGATTAGGGTCGAGACGTAAAATTGGGCGGACGTGTAAAATAGGGCGGACACACAGGTCCGCCCCTACGGGGTGGGTTTTGTTTGGCGGGGTGGTTTGATGTCTGATTATCAGCCATATCCTAGATATACTTCGGACTGC
>JAPLRW010000208.1:0-6482 GCA_026398935.1 Methylococcales bacterium | reverse complement strand
GGACTGCGTACCTGATACTTGGCAAAAAAAACGTTTACGTTTTGCATTGCAAATGAATCCAAGTAAAAATAAAATTCGCTTAACTGCAGACGAATTGGTTTCTTTTATACCAATGGACGCTGTAGGCGAGTACGGTGGTATTCGTCTAACTGAAGAAAAGGCGCTTAGTGAAATCGGTAGTGGTTATACCTATTTTGCTGATGATGATGTCGTTGTAGCCAAGATTACCCCTTGTTTCGAGAATGGAAAGGGTGCTTTGGTAAAAGGCTTAACCAACTTGACTGCTTTTGGTACTACTGAACTTCATGTGATGCGTACCAATAAAGAAACTCTTGATCCGACCTTTCTTTTTTATATCACGATTTCTGATTTGTTTCGTAAGCTTGGTGAGTCAGAGATGTATGGGGCTGGTGGACAAAAACGAGTTCCTGAATCATTTTTTAAAGATTTTCGTGCTGATCTACCGCCATTGGAAGAACAAAATGCTATCGCTCGCTTCCTCGATTACAAAACCGCCCAAATAGATAGATTAATACAGTCAATGTGTGGGACTGCTTCAATTGCACAAGGCAGCCAATTAAAGAATATGGGTAGTTTGCTTCTGGAATACCGATCCGCCCTAATAACCAACGCCGTCACCGGCAAAATCGACGTGCGAAATTTTAAATTACCCACCGAGATAAGCCATGAGTAGGGGCGAACCTGCGTGTTCGCCCTTTTCAACATGGTCAACCTTTGCATAGGATTCGCCCTTTTCGTAGAGTTTGCCCGGCTTATCACACATCCATAATTATAGGGCGGACACGTAGATCCGCCCCTACGGGTTTCTGTACATTAAGCGAAATGCGCCATGACCTATAATCCCGCCATCCACCACCGCCGTTCCATTCGCCTAAAAAATTACGATTATTCACAGGCAGGCGCTTATTTTGTCACCATCTGCCAACAAAGTAGGGATTGTCTGTTTGGGCACATTGCCGATGACCACATGGTATTAAATCCTGCTGGCAATAGGGTGATGCGCTGGTATCTGGAATTGGAAAACAAATTCCCAGACATCCAATGTGATGCCTGTATTTGTATGCCAAACCACCTGCATTTTATTGTGGTAAACGTAGGGACAGACCTGCGTGTCCGCCCTGAACATGCAACAGAGGGCGAACACATAGGTTCGCCCCTACATCGGGTGGTGCAATGGTTTAAAACCATGACCACCAATGAATATATTCGCGAGGTTAAACAAAGCCAATGGCCGCGTTTTGAGGGTAAATTATGGCAGCGCGATTATTGGGAGCATGTGGTACGTAACGAGGCGGATTTAGAACGCTTACGCGAATACATAGCCAATAATCCCAAGAGCTGGGGGTTAGATAAATTGTATAAGGAGGTTCAGTATGGTTAATATTGTTTCACTCCCCACCGATTACGCCGCTTGGCTGGCCGAACTCAAAACCCGTATCCACACCGCACAGCAACGGGCATCGCTTTCGGTAAACCGCGAACTGGTGTTGCTGTATTGGCAAATTGGGCAAGACATTCTGGCACGGCAAAACCGCGAGGGTTGGGGCACTAAAGTTATCGAACGGCTGGCACAGGATTTACGCAACGCCTTCCCGGATATGAAAGGTTTTTCGCGAGCCAATCTCATGTATATGCGCGCTTTTGCCGAGGCGTGGCCAGAACTGGCAATTGTCCAACAGGCCGTTGGACAATTGCCTTGGGGGCATAATCTGGTGTTGCTCAGTAAGCTTAAAACCACGGATCAGCGCTTGGCTTATGCGCAACGGGCAATCGAACACGGCTGGTCGCGCAATGTGTTAGCTATCCACATCGAACGACGGTTGCTGGAGCGTGAAGGGCAAGCCGTGACTAACTTCGCTGTGCAATTCCCGCGTCCACATTCTGATTTAGCACAGGAATCTTTGAGAGACCCGTATTTATTCGATTTTTTAGGCATCGGCAATGAAGCGGGGGAACGCGCTGTTGAAGAGGCCATTATCAAACATATCACCCAATTTCTTATCGAACTGGGTGCTGGCTTTGCTTATGTCGGACGGCAAGTGCATCTTGAAGTCGGCGGTGATGATTTTTTTATGGACTTGTTGTTTTATCACCTGAAACTGCGCTGTTATGTGGTCGTTGAACTGAAAGCGGGTGCTTTTAAACCGGAACATGCGGGACAACTGAGTTTTTATCTGAGCGCGGTCGATACGCAAATGAAAGCCGAGCAGGATAACCCGACTATTGGTTTGCTGCTGTGCAAAAGCAAGAATAAGGTGGTCGCAGAATATGCGTTGCGTGACTCCAATAAACCTATCGGCGTGGCGGAATATCAATTGATCGAGTCTTTACCCGCTGAGCTGCAAACCAGCCTGCCCAGCATTGAAGCTATCGAGCAAGCCTTGTCTGGAGATGACGCTACTGTGGAGCGGGATGATGCATAAAGAAATCGACTTTGAAAACGACATCGAACAGGCGTTGATTAATGCAGGTGGCTATGAAAAAGGCGACCCCAAAGCCTATGACCCAGATACGGCGTTGTTTCCAGTCGATGTCATTGCCTTTGTGCAAAAAACACAGCCGAAAATCTGGTCACGCCTGAACCAACTGGATGCCAGCAAAGCCCCGGCGATGTTAATGGATAGCTTGGTGAAGGAACTGGCGGCCAAAGGCTCATTGGCGGTTTTGCGCGAAGGGTTTAAATGTGTCGGCAAGAGCGTGCGGCTGGCTTATTTTGCACCCAATACCGGGCTTGACCCCGCGTCAACGGAACGTTACGCAGACAATCGTCTGACTATTGTGCGCCAGGTCAACACCAAGAGCGGCGCAATCCCCGATGTGGTATTGGCGGTCAATGGCTTGCCGGTGGCGACGCTGGAATTAAAAAACCCGATGTCGGCCACGCGCTGGACGGTTGAGCATGCCAAGCACCAATACCGCTTTGAACGTGGTCCTAAGGAATTGCTGTTTGCTTTTAAGCAGCGCTGTTTGGTGCATTTTGCCGTAGACACCGAACTGGCGTTCATGACCACCAAGCTGGAGGGCAAAGACACGTTCTTTTTGCCCTTCAACCTTGGGCATGCAAACGGTGCGGGGAATCCTCCCGCAGAAGGTGATGTGCGCACGACTTACCTTTGGCACAAGGCGCTTACCCGCGATAGCCTGATGGACATCCTCGCCCGCTTTATCCATTTGGATGTGGAAGAAAAGACCGTGGTAACCGATAAGGGGATCAAGCGTCACCGCAAAGAAACCCTGATTTTCCCGCGTTACCACCAGCTTGATTGTGTCCGCGCTTTAACCCATCATGCCCAAGCGCAGGGTTCAGGGCACAATTATTTGATCCAACATTCAGCCGGATCGGGCAAATCAAATTCCATTGCTTGGCTGGCGCATCGTTTATCTTGCCTGCATAACGACAACAACGAAAAGATTTTCCATTCCGTCATTGTCATTACCGATCGGCGGGTGCTGGATCAACAATTACAAAACACCATTTTTCAGTTTGAACATAAGCTGGGCGTGGTGCAAAAAATTGATGAGGATACTCAGCAATTGGTAAAAGCGTTGGCGGGTGGCGTACCCATTATTATTTCAACCATTCAGAAATTCCCGTTTATCACTCAGGCCATCCGTACGCTGGAAGCCAATGGCAAAACGCTCGCCATTGACACCAAAGGCAAGCGTTTTGCGGTGATTGTGGATGAGGCGCATAGTTCGCAAAGTGGTGAAACCGCGATGGAACTGCGTAAAATCCTGAACAAGGACGGCATTGAATCGGTTATTGCCGAGCAGTTGCTGGATATGGAAGATGAAGCCTTAAGCGAGGCGGCTAAAAAAGAACTGCTGCGGGAACAACTCAAGCGGGCAAAGCAGCCCAATTTAAGTTTTTTTGCTTTCACGGCGACGCCAAAATTTAAGACACTCTGTGTGTTTAATGAGCCAGGGCTAGACGGCAATGCGCCGTTCCATCATTACAGTATGCGGCAGGCGATTGAGGAAGGCTTTATTCATAATGTGTTGGCGAATTACACCTGCTATAAGCGTTATTACCGGCTACTCCAAAAGATCGAGCAAGATCCGGAAGTGCCTCGCCGTAAAGCTGCGCGGGCGCTGGCACGTTTTGTGGAATTCCATGACTACGAGATTGCCCAAAAGGTTGAAGTCATTGTTGAGCACTTCCGCACCCATACCCGTCATAAAATAGGCGGACGTGCCAAAGCAATGGTGGTGACCAGCTCACGCGAACATGCAGTGCGCTATAAACTGGGCTTTGACAAGTACATCAAGGATAAAGGCTACACCAATGTAAAATCGCTGGTGGCGTTTTCCGGTGAAATTTTCCTGAAAGAATTTGCCGACAAAAAATTCACTGAAGTCAGCATGAATAACGGCATCAAGGAAACCGAGCTGCCCGAAAAATTTAACACCGAGGATTACCAAGTCCTGTTGGTGGCTGAAAAATACCAGACTGGTTTCGACCAGCCTTTATTGCATAGCATGTATGTGGATAAGCGACTGGCTGGCATTCAAGCCGTACAAACGTTATCACGCCTCAACCGTACAACGCCGGGCAAAACCGATACCTTTGTGCTTGATTTCGTGAATGAACCAGCGGATATTTACACGGCGTTCAAGCCGTATTACGAGGTGACCCCCAAGGGTGAAGATTCAGACCCGCAGCAACTCAATACCTTGGCACATGGCTTGGCTGAATGGAAAATCTATTCACCGGAAGAGGTGAGCGCTTGGTGTGAAATTTGGTTCCGAAACCGTATGAACCCAACGGGCGGCGAACACAAAAAATTGAATGGCCTGCTTGATTTGGCTGTCGAGCGATTTAAACAATTAAAAGAAGAAGACCAAAATTTCTTCAAGAGTCAGTTGGCAACATTCCGTAATTTGTACCTGTTCATTTCACAAATTATCCCTTACCAAGATTCCGACCACGAGAAGCTGTATAGCTATACCCGTTTTTTGCTGAACAAGCTGCCCAGAAATGCCGACACCCGCAACATTCAAGTTGACGATGAGGTTGAGCTGAAATATTACCGGTTGCAGAAAATCAGTGAAGGGGCTATTGACCTTAAAGTAGGGGAGACTGAAGCGGTATATGGGCCTACTGCGGTTGGCACGGGTCAACCTGATGAGGAAGTGCAACTATCAACTTTGGTGGATAAGCTCAATGAGCGATTCGGCACTGAATTTAATCTAGCCGACCAACTGTTCTTTGACCAAGTACGTGAAACAGCCTTGGCAAATGAGCAACTGCAGCAAGCGGTGATGGCCAACTCAATAGAAAATTTTGAACCGGTGTTCAATAAACAATTGGAAAACCTGTTTGTTGAGCGCATGGACGGCAACGAGGATATTTTTGTGAGGCTAATGAACGATGAAGCTTTTCGGAATATCGCGGCCAGTCATTTGATGCGCACGGTTTACCAACAAATTCGTGCAAGGAAGTAGTGTGAAAAATAGGCAATTTACTGAAATAATGCATTCAGATAAAATTCATGGGAGTCGTGCGCGTAATGAAATATGCCTCATTATCCTGTTTTTAGAATGATAAATATCCGCCAATCCTTAAAAACAAAGTCCTTGTCTACGTCACTGTTAATCCATTCCTAACGCCTTCATGAATCCATCTCGGCTATTTATTTTACGACCTGTTGCTACGTCTTTATTGATGCTGGCGCTGTTATTAGTGGGTATTGTCGCGTACCGGTTTTTACCGATTTCTGCCTTGCCGCAAGTGGATTATCCCACGATGCAGGTGGTTACGCTGTATCCCGGTGCGAGTCAAGAGGTTATGGCATCGCTGGTGACTGCGCCGCTAGAACGGCAGTTCGGGCAATTGCCGGGACTTAAACAAATGTCATCGTCAAGTTCTGGTGGTGCTTCGGTGATTGTATTGCAATTTAGCTTGAGTCTGAATCTGGATATTGCCGAACAAGAAGTGCAGGCGGCGATTAATGCGGCCAGTAATTTATTGCCCACTGATTTACCCATGCCGCCGATTTACAGCAAAGTGAATCCGGCGGATGCGCCGATTTTAACACTGGCGGTCAGCTCCAAAACTTTGCCGCTGTTTAAAGTAGAGGATTTAGTAGATACACGTTTAGCGCAAAAATTAGCGCAAGTGTCGGGCGTAGGCTTGGTGAGTATCAGCGGCGGTCAACGGCCTGCGGTAAGGGTTCAGGTAAATCCAACGGCATTATCTGCGTACGGGTTAAGCCTAGAGGATGTGCGTATCGCTATCGGCAATGCCAATGTTAATCAACCTAAAGGTATGTTTGATGGAAAAAGCCGCGCCGCCATTATTGATGCCAATGACCAGTTACGTTCCGCCAAAGAATACGCGGCGCTGATTATTGCGTATAAAAATGCTCGCCCTGTGTATTTGTCGGATGTTGCCGAGGCTAAGGATGATGTTGAAAATGTGCGCTTGGCGGCTTGGGCGAATGGCAATGCGGCGGTGATTG
>JAPLRW010000236.1 GCA_026398935.1 Methylococcales bacterium | reverse complement strand
TGCTCTACCGGACACGCGCGCATGTTAGCTATTCAGCCTGAAGGCTTACATCAGCGTGTACCCGTGATATTGGGTTCAAAACAAGAGGTTGAGCGGCTAGTCAGCTATCATGCCGAGGGGTAGGATGACACCAACAGTCGGCGTTTTAGGCGATGCTTTTTTGCTCACCGTTTAAGCATGAATTCATTTGGTGGACAGAAAATTTTGCCCACCAAATGATTGGAAATTGAACGTGGGATTACCATAATAGGATTTCATCAAATCAAAGGGGTCATTACATTCTACTTAGCTAGAAAATAATGACTCACTTAATCTAATTTGTTTCATTTAGTAAAATACGAAGCGGCACTTCGAGTCTTAATGCCAAGTCTATAAACAATAACAATTTAACTGTATTTTCACGTGACCACAGTTCCGGTGACACATTCGCGCAATGCAAAATAGCGTGCCTATTAAGCTTTGATGTATAATTATCGTCTGTAGAATGCTCATAGTATTTCTCAGCAAACTCTAAAAATGATCCTAACCCAACTCCAATTAATCTTAAGTCCCTCAATACCACATCTTCCGATGATTCGCCTGTATTTTTTGACGCCTCCCATGCCATATATCCTGGTTTTACATCTGCTGAGGTAATTCCAGCCTTTTTAAATAAATTGTTAATTTTGTTTATTGACGTGGTTAGATTTGTAGAATTAAAATATTTTCTACAAAGATAATCTAATAAAGGAAAAGCAGCCACTATGCATGCGTACCACAATTCATTTTTATAACATTTTGATATATTATTAATTAAATAGTGTTTTCCTTCGAAAATTGGATTTACACGCCATTCACAAAATATATAGTCACTGTTCACCCGAAAGTTTGCTAGCATATACTCATTCAAAAACTCTTCAAACCTATGTTCAAAAACACTTGGTTTTGGTTTAAAAATAAAATCCTTTAATTTGTACCTAATTAAAATTAAAGCCAGAACAAAATACACAATAAATCGACGCCATTTTCTTCCTGTAAACTCTAAAATATAAGCTGGAAATGGCCAGTCATAGTGAAATAACGCTTCATTGAAAGACGAAATCAAGTTCACAGTTGAAGTTCTAGTATATTTTTCGAAATTATCAGCAAACTTATGTGCAATTGTAAAATACGGTATATTAATCTCAGATTTTCTTTTTATTCGCTGTCTGAGAGTATCTATATTTTCTAATAATTTTTTGTGATTCATATTAATTTAAAAATGATATAGATTAAATTGTGTAAACCTGCAAGACACATACGCTCGGTACTGCGGATAATAATGTAGGGTGGTTTTGCACCGGCCTAGCGATTTTCTGGCACGAAGCTGCCCTACAGTATTTTTTAGGTTTAGATCTAGAGTAACAGTTATGCATGAAGCTCTCCTAATTTGACAAGCAAGTATATAATCATCCGAGGCACTATCGGCTCGGCTGACGACCCCTTCCGTACAAACGGTTGATGAGGGCAAACGCGGATGCCTTCCGCGCAGTGATTTCACCTATCTATCGTTAGTGGATTGGCGCTATTATTTGCTTAGCGTGAAACCGCCTTACGGATTACACACTAAGCAAACCTTTATAAATAGAGTTGATTGTTACGCGAATTTTTCCAAGCCTGTATTTTTGGCGTGCTTTATGGCAACCCCACGGCGCAACCAGCGCGAGATCATTTGGCATTTTATATATTCTTGGCTAATCACCATCACGATTTTCCCGCTAATTTAAAAATAGGCGGCTTTTGAATGTGATAGCGTGCGGTAGGCATTAAGCACTGTTTAAGTGCATCATCGACTATTCAGTTTGGACATTCGTGCAGCTGGCAATTGATTGTGATTTTCATCATGATTTAGCTTGCAATTACTGCGCCTTTCCATTAACGTAACCCACCATCCGTAAGGCTAGGGGTGCTTCGTTTAGCGAGGCTGAGAGAAACCCTTTGAACCTGACTCCGGTTAATACCGGCGTAGGAAAGCCCTCAACTTCCCTGCGCCTCATTGTTTTTGTTATTTGGAGATAAGCATGAGCGCTGTTCTAACAAACGTTACTGAATCAGTCAGTAACAGTGTAAAAATTGATTCTTACCCCGCATCGGAAAAAATCTACGTCGAAGGCAGTCGTCCCGATATTCGCGTACCTATGCGTAAAATCACCTTATCGGACACGCCGGCCCATTTTGGCGCTGAGAAAAATACCCCGCTGTATGTCTATGACACCTCAGGCGTTTATACCGATCCTAACGTAACGGTTGATTTAAAAAAAGGCTTGGGTTCAGTGCGTTCCGCGTGGATTTTAGAGCGGAACGATACGGAAGAATTATCAGGCCCCAGCTCGGATTTCGGTCAGCAACGTTTACACGATCCAGCGACTGCCGAGCTGCGTTTTGAACATATCCGTAAGCCACGCCGCGCTATTGCCGGTAAAAATGTGTCGCAAATGCACTACGCCAGACAAGGCATTATTACGCCGGAAATGGAGTATATTGCGATCCGTGAAAACCAGAAAATGGAAGAAATGCGCGATTTGTGGAAAGATCAGCATCCCGGTGATTCTTTCGGCGCAGCGATACCTGCCGCAATTACGGCTGAATTTGTTCGTGATGAAGTCGCCAGAGGCCGCGCGATTATCCCCTGTAACATCAATCACCCTGAATTAGAGCCGATGATTATCGGGCGTAATTTTCTGGTGAAAATCAATGGTAACTTAGGCAACTCTGCGGTCACGTCTTCGATTGATGAAGAAGTAGAGAAAATGCTGTGGGGTATTCGTTGGGGCGGCGATACCATTATGGATTTGTCGACCGGTAAAAATATCCATGAAACGCGTGAATGGATTTTACGTAATTCTCCTGTGCCAATCGGTACGGTGCCTATCTATCAAGCACTGGAAAAAGTGAATGGTAAAGCCGAAGACCTGACGTGGGAAATTTTCCGTGACACCTTAATTGAACAAGCGGAACAAGGCGTAGATTACTTTACCATTCATGCTGGCGTACGTTTACACCATGTACCCTTAACCGCTAAACGCATGACGGGTATCGTCTCGCGCGGTGGTTCTATCATGGCAAAATGGTGTTTGGCGCACCATACCGAAAGCTTTTTATACACGCATTTTGAAGACATCTGCGAAATCATGAAAGCGTATGACGTGGCGTTTTCTTTGGGTGATGGCTTGCGTCCTGGCTCAATTTATGACGCCAATGATGCCGCGCAGTTCGGTGAGTTGGAAACCTTGGGCGAATTGACTAAAATCGCCTGGAAACATGATGTACAAACCATGATTGAAGGCCCAGGTCATGTGCCGTTACACATGATTAAAGTCAATATGGAAAAACAGCTGGAAGAATGCGGTGAAGCGCCTTTTTATACCTTAGGCCCACTGACGACTGACATTGCGCCCGGTTATGATCATATTACTTCGGCTATTGGTGCGGCTAATATTGGTTGGTACGGTTGTGCGATGCTTTGCTACGTTACGCAAAAGGAACATTTAGGCTTACCGAACAAGCAAGATGTGCGTGAAGGCATCGTGACCTATAAAATTGCTGCACATGCCGCTGATTTGGCCAAAGGCCATCCCGGTGCGCAGGCGCGTGATAATGCGATGTCAAAAGCGCGTTTTGAATTCCGCTGGGAAGATCAGTTTAATATTGGTCTTGATCCTGAAAAAGCCCGTGAATTTCATGATGAAACGTTACCAAAAGATTCAGCAAAAATCGCGCATTTTTGTTCCATGTGCGGCCCGCATTTTTGTTCCATGAAAATCAGCCAAGATGTGCGCGAATACGCCGCCGCGAAAGGGGTAAAAGACGAAGAGGCGCTGCAATTGGGCATGGATGAAAAGTCTCAGCAATTTTTACAAGAAGGCGCTGATATTTATCGGAAAGTTTAATTTTTTGGCGGTTACGCGTGCGGGATATTGTTTCCGTCACGTTTAACGGCCAACGTGTTGACTTATCCGGTAAGGTGGGCAAAGTTGCCTGCCTTACCGGACTGATTATTTTTTACGCTCATGCAAAGCAATAACACCTCCTATCTAGCGCGTCTTGATTCACTCCGCTTTATGGCGGCCAGCATGGTTTTAATGTTTCATGCAACCGTCCCGCAAATCGTCACACTAGACATCAACAATCCGCTGTTAATCTGGGTACAAGAAGGTCATCGCGGCGTTAACTTATTTTTTGCGTTAAGTGGCTTTTTATTCGCGCTCATTGCTGGACATGAAAAACGCATTAATTATAAGTACTTTATATTTAACCGCTTCTTGCGGATATTTCCTTTGCTCATCTTCGTGTTTTTAATCACAGCGGCTATTTATCGCACCGAATGGCATAGCGAGCAATTCTTAGGCTTATTCTTTTTACAATTTTATTTGGCAGAATTTCAAAACGTTCCGACCTTAGGCGTTACGTGGACGATTTCCATCGAGTTTATTTTTTACCTGCTGTTTCCGTTTTTACATGTGTTTGCGAATAAATACGGTGAACGTTATTTATTGGGACTGATCAGCCTGTTTATGATTATGCGGGTACTCAGTTTTCCGCTGACACACGATGAATTAAGCTATTTTTTCTCGCTACTGGGGCGTTTTGACATTTTACTGGTGGGCATGCTGGCGGGGCGGTATTACTTAAAGCGGTCGACACTGTTCGCTAATTATTATGCCTTACCGCTAAGCCTGTTGTTACTCACGGGTTATTTTTTAATATTGGCCGATATACCGCATCGACTGCCGTATCTGACCTTGTATCCGCCGATTGAAGCGCTGTTGTGGTGCAGCGTAATCATTGCCACGCTTAACAGCAAAATCGCTATTCCTGTGCTTGAGAGCGTCACTGCCAAACTGGGCAGTATTAGCTACTCAATGTACCTGTTGCATCCATTTATCATTTTAAACTGTCAAAAACTGATGCTGGTCGAACATCCGCTGTTCAACCAACTCCTTGTTGGGGCGTGTCTCATGCTACCCTTAACGATTGCACTGTCTTTTCTGAGCTTTTATGTTATTGAAAAGCCTTTTATGGCGTACCGCGTGCGTTATTTTGATGACGGTAAATAGCTATTGCGCAAGACCAAAAGCACCCAGTTCAAATACTGATGCTGTGGTTTTTAATGTTAACTCCGCCCAGTAGCGCGCATTACCTACGGTGACACAGTTCAATGTAGCAGTGGCCGTTTGAC
>JAPLRW010000186.1 GCA_026398935.1 Methylococcales bacterium | reverse complement strand
GCTTTATCGCTATCGTCGACTGAGCAAGGATTACGAAGTGTTGACCGAATCTAGCACCGCTTTCATTCATATTGCCATGATAAATCTCATGCTTGGGCGACTTGAACGCTAAACTGAGGACTTTTGAAACACGCACTTAGGAGATAACCTTGCATTTCGTTACAACGCTTATTTTTCAAAAAGGCGAATTGACCATCGGTCTCCACCCCTTCGGCGGTTACTTGCATGCCCATGCTTTCGGCCATGACAATAATTGCCGTGGCGATAGCGGCATTGTCAGAATTTATTTCTATGTCACGAACAAAACTCTGATCAATCTTCAAACGATCAATGGGGAAATTTTTGAGTCGACTTAAACTGGAGTAGCCCGTCCCAAAATCGTCTATAGATAATTGTACACCGATCTGTTTCAGCGCAAGTAGAACGTTTAAAACGTTATCCTCATCAGAGATCAATGCACTCTCCGTTAATTCTAATTCCAATACTTGAGCGTCCAGTCCGGTTTCAGCCAATATCGTTGCTACCTGCGAGGAGAAGCCTTTGTGCAGGAGTTGTATCGCTGAGACGTTGACTGCTATGTGGGTGAGTAAAATGCCTTGCTCTATCCAAGTTTGTGCTTGGTGGCACGCTTGACGCAGCACCCATTCGCCGATACTGACAATCAGGCCGATCTCCTCGGCCAAGGGTATAAAGTCAGCGGGTGATATAAACCCAAGTTCTTGGCTATGCCAGCGGAGCAATGCCTCCACGCTGCAAAATTGACCTTTTTCGACATCCAGTTTAGGTTGATAATGTAGCGCCAATTCTCCGCGCTCAATGGCTTTACGAAGATGCTTCGCCAGGGTAAGCCGCCGAGAGGCGTCCTCGCTCATCTTCCTTGAGAAATACTGGCACTGGTTTCCTCCTGCGCGTTTAGCATAAAACATTGCCATATCAGCATTTTTCAGTAATTCTTCTGCACCTTCGCCATCATCCGGAAAAATGGCGATGCCAATACTGACGGTCGAGCAAACTTCGTGCTCACCGAAGGTGAGTGTTTGGGCAAGATTTGACCGGATGCGTTCGGCAACGGTTTCAGCATCGTCATTACGCGTAATGGTCGATAAAAGCACGGTAAATTCATCGCCGCCCAATCTCGCCAGAAAATCATCTTCCTGATGCCCCGTGTTGCGTATGAGCGCATCACTGTCACGCAGACTGTTGCGCAAACGTTCACCGGTTGTTTGCAGAACCTGATCACCAAAATGATGCCCCAAGGTATCGTTGATATGTTTGAAGCCATCAAGATCCAGAAACAGCACACCCAATTTCAGTTTTTGCCGTTGCGCCAAAGCGATCATATGTTGCAGATGTTCTCGAAAAAACTGCCGATTAGGTAGGTCGGTTAGATTATCGAAATAAGCCATACGGTGCAGCCTTTGCTCACTTTCCAGTAGAAGCTTGGTCGTTTGACTGGATTTAAGCAGATACCGAATCCGATGCCCCAACAGCGGGATATTAATCGGCTTGGTGATGAAATCGGTTGCACCAGCTTCAAAAGCCCGGTTTATAGACTCCAAATCATCCAGTCCCGTCATCATCAGTATGGGTAGATGTTGCCCGTTCGGCCGATTTCTGAACGCTGCGCAGGCCGTGAAGCCGTCCATTCCGTCCGGCATCATGACATCCAGCAAAATCGCATCAGCGCCGTATTCCGCGAAGAACTGCAAACCTTCTTCCCCGCTGGCGGCTTCGGTGGTTTTTAGTCCGACAGTTTGTAACACCTTGACTGCAACAAGCCGAATCAACGGGTCGTCATCAATGACAATAATGTGTAATGGGTCTTTCATGTAATTGCATTCCAAGATGTAGGACCCCATTTAAAACTGATTTTAGGGTAAATATTAGCCAAGATAAGTATCCAATGCGGCTTTGGTGTTGGCGAACGCCTGCATTACAATCAAAAACGTTTTACCCGAGGCATCATAGCGATGATTTCGTGCCTCATTTTCAACTTCACGACACAGATCAGCCAGTCCATGCGCTCCCATCTGACTGCTGCTGGATTTTAGGGTGTGCGCTGCTAAGCGAATAGCATCAAGATCGCCTAAAGCACACGCTTGTTCCAGAGAGTGCAGGAGTGTACCAGCACTCTTCAAATAGAGTTTAATGATAGGTTGCAGTATTTCATTACCGCCGCTGGGGTCTAAATTTCGAATGACTTCCAGCACCGTATCATCAATGATGGATTTAACCACTCTAGTACTCATCTTCTGAAATACCTCCGATAATCTACACGACCAGTGGTTTGCCAATATAAGTCCAGCGAAAAGGCTTTGCCAGAGTTTCATTAAAGAAATCAATGAACGCAAGGATACGCTGGTTCAATACCTCTGTTG